>JASHVU010000313.1 GCA_030044455.1 Acidobacteriaceae bacterium
TTTCCCTTGAACAGGTACCAGAGCTCTATGAGCAGAATCAGCACCACGATGGCTTCGAGAAAGAAGCCTCGTGCCTGGTTGAACTGGTCGACCATGTCGTGGTAAAGGTCCTCAGCGGTTTTGAGTTTCTGCGCTACCAGGTCCTTGTAATCGGGCACGCCCACCTTGGCCGCGGCCAGCCGGTAGAGCCGCGCGGCAAACATATCGCTCAGGAATTTGATTGAGTTATCGGCGCGCTCGGTCAATTCGGCTATATCCAGCAGCACCGTGTGCAGCCGGGTGGCGCGCCGCGCCATGCGCCAGCGCACCATCATGCCCCGCTTCTGTTCGAGCGAGTCGTACACGTTGTCGAGGATGCCCGTCAGCAGCTCATCGTAATGGCGGAATTCGAGCAGCTGCGAGTTAGCGTACTCGAGCAACTGAATCGCCGTCTCAGCGCCGGCGTCGCTGTCGTAAAGAAATGCCGCGTTCCATCCGATCACGGCCAGGTCGTTCTCATAGTATGAAATCCGTGACTGCAAAACTTCAGTGCACTCGCCCTGCGAAAGTACCAGCCGGTCGCCGCGCACAATCTGGGCAATTGCGAGGCCGTGCTCGCGGGTGAGCTCAGCAGCGGTGACCGCGCCGCCCTGTTCGCGCACGTGAAAGATGAAGTAGTCTTCGCTGAGCCAGCGCTTGTATGGTTTCACCATCGCGTCGGGTACGCGATCGAGCCGTTGGCGCACAATCGGCTCGATGCGCGCGGCAAAATCAACTTCCCAAACCCAGCGGCTGGCCAGGTCGATCAGGCTCTCCCAGTTGCCGTTGAAGGCAAGCTGGTACACCACGCTCACCACGCCGTAGTCGTAATACTTGATCTCGCCTTCAAGCCGCTCGCCGCCTTCAAGAGTCAACGGCTCCAGAGGCGCCACCACCGGCGGCCGCTGGTAACGCACATAGGCGGGCACCGAGTGCTTGATCTTGGGCTGCTGCAATGTGCGCGCGTTCACCGCATGCTGCAGCTTGTCGAGACGCAACTCTTCGCTCACGTCGAACTGGATGAGAACGAGTACAGATCCGCTCAGCGCCGGCGTTGCTGAGGTTGAAGCTGCGGCAGTCTCGTTCACGTTCACGCTCCGACTGATCTGGAAAAAATTCCGGCTGCTCCGCGCCCAGAAATTGGGTGATGGAGTAGTTGGCTGGTTCGCCTCTAATTGAGCATTCGACGACGTGCTCGCTCCCCCACCGCGTTGATCGCCTTCACCAGCGGGTCCTCACCTCGCGGTTTCCGGAGGTGATAGCCGGTCGGGTCCAGCGTTTTCTTGAACGCCGGCGCGGTCCGCTTCAGCCACTCCTCTAACTTCTGGCCTTCGCTCTTTGGCGGCCCGGGCTTTTTCATAGCCATTAATCTCCCACCTTGTTCTGGCGGTTGCCCCATCCTCGCGAGGTCTTTGCTCTTGTCGCGAGAATGGGAATCCACCAACCTGCACCAACTAGCACTTTTTAGGTTTCTTGTAGAACGGAATTGGAACCTGCTTCGCCCTTACGCGGTTCCCACGCACATCGACCAGAACGTCGTCGCCGCTTTCGGCTGCAGCCGTGGGCACCAGCGCCATCGCAATGTTGGTCTTGAGAAACGGCGCCGGCGAGCCGGAGGTGACCTTGCCAATCTCTTCTCCAGAGAGTGAAAGTACGGAGTACCCATCGCGAGCGATGCCGCGTTCCATCATCTCGAGCCCGATGATCTTGCGTTTGGGTCCCCCAGAATCTTGCATCGCCAGCAACGGGTCGCGGCCGATGAACTCATCCTTATCCAGCTTGAGCCAGCGGTTGAGGCCGGCCTCGAGCACGTTGATCTCTTCGCTGATTTCGTGGCCGTAGAGGCTCATGCCCGCCTCGAGCCGCAGCGTGTTGCGCGCGCCCAGGCCGCAGGGCCGAATGCCGAACTCGGCTCCCGCCTCGAGTAGCGCCTCCCACATCTTCACGGTCGTTGCCTCGTCGCTGGGGACGTACACCTCGAATCCGTCTTCGCCGCTGTAGCCGGTCCGCGCGACGAGCACATTGGGGATGCCCGCGACCGTGCCCCACTTGAACCAGTAGTTCTTAATGGCCGCGAGGTCGACCTTGGTCGATTTGGCCAGCGTCTCAAGCGCGCGCGGGCCCTGCAGCGCGAGCTGCGAATAATAGCTGGAATAATCGCTCAGATGGATTCCAGGCCACGAGCCCACCTGGGTGCGAATCCAGGCATAGTCCTTGTCCTTGGTGCCGGCGTTCACCACCAGCAGGTAATCGTTGGCGCTCAGCCGGTGCACCAGGATGTCGTCGACGAACGTGCCCTGGGGCGTAAGCAGCGCGGAATAGTGGGCCTGGCCATCGGCCAGCTTCGAGGCGTCGTTCATGGTGATGTGCTGTACGGCGGCGAGCGAGCCAGGCCCGCGGAACTGGATCTCTCCCATGTGGCTCACGTCAAACAACCCCACGCCGTTGCGCACGGCCAGATGTTCGGCGATCAAGCCTCCGCCTGGGCATGGATACTCGACGGGCATATCCCATCCGCCAAAGTCCACCATTTTGGCCTTCAGCGCGCGATGGGTCGCATTCAGCGCGGTCTTTTTGAGCGGCGCCGGCTGCGGCTGCTCGGCGGCGCCGGTCTCCGGTACTGTACTTGCCATGACACAATCCTTTCTGCGTGTTGCATTCCACCTCAACCATAGGCAGTTGGCCTTTATGGGGTCAATCGGGATTCGGAGTGGAGAGTGGAGTGTTTGCGGTGATCGCCAGGGAATCATAGCTTTGGCAATAAGGGGACGAATTTGTGAACCGCTTTCGGGGCGTTTTTATGGTGATGGCCGCCGGCGTCGCCTTCTGGGAGGGCTGGCGTCTGCGCAGCACTCGTTTTGCGCTTTCAGCCGTGGGGCTGGGTGTGCTGGCACTGGCGCTCGGGCTTTGGCACCTGCTGCACAAGCCGGCGAAGCCGCGAGAGTAGCCTGGAATTACCGTCACGCCGGCTGCCACGCGATATTGTAAAGAGCGAGCCCAGTCTTCATGCCCACTCTCTACAACCTCATCCAGGGCCGCAATGTCGACCGGCTGGCCGCGCTTAGCGATGGCATCTTCGCCGTCGCCATGACGCTGCTGGTTCTCGACCTGCATCTGCCCACTGCCGCGCAGGTTCACTCCGAGCGCGAACTCGCCGCTGCCCTCTGCGCCCTGGGGCCGCAATGGATCACCTACGGCATGAGCTTTCTCACCCTAGGCATCTTCTGGGCCGGCCAGCAGACCCAGCTCAACCACATCGATGAAGGCACGCGCGACCTGACCTGGATCCATCTCGGCTTTCTCTTTGCCGTGACGCTGGTGCCGCTTTCGACACGCCTGCTGGCCGAGTTTATTCATTACCGCGTGGCCCTCGGTCTTTACTGGCTCAACATCTTTGTGCTGGGTGCCGTGCTCTATTGGAGCTGGGCGTATGCCACGCATCGCGATCTCATCAGAGAAGACACACCCGACGAAATCCGCGCGAGCATCTGTCGCCGCATTTTGATTGCGCAGACCTGGTATGCGGCCGGCGCGCTGCTCTGCTTTATCAACACGTGGTTCAGCATTGTAGCTATTGTGCTGGTGCAATTGAATTACGCGATTGCGCCGAGGGCGTGGTGGAGGAAGGGCGACGTCTAATCGGTGCAACCATCTGTGGTACGCTTGCGGCCATGGAATTCACCTACAGAATTTCTGAGGCCGATTATTTTGCAGCGGCGAAACTGCGCAACAAGTCGATGCGCAAGACCGCTCTCTGGCGGATCATGTTTTGGCTTTTTATTCTCGTGTGCATGGTGGTGGTCTGGTCCATCATCAGCCGACTGGACACCCACGCACCTGCCCACTCCGATACACAACCACAGATATCAAGCGACTCATCGGGTGAAACGGGCATCTCGTCGACGGCCCTGATATCCGCTTCAGTGGCCGCGAACATCATACCGATTTGTGTGCTGATCTTTGTCTGGGCGTTCGCAATTTACTTCATCGGGCCGTGGAGACTTCGCAAGTTGTATCGGAAGGACCCGACGGTTCAAGGCGAAATTACCGTCAACATAACGCCCGAGTCGATTTCATCGCGCAACACGGCCGGATCAATGTCCCAAACCGGCTGGAATATCTACGAGCGTTGGGTTGAGAGTGGAAATCTCATTCTGCTTGTCACGCATTCGCGAATCTACGGAATCATGAACATCGCCGGCCTTTCCGACACCCAGCGCGCCGAACTCCGCTCCATCATCGCCACTGCGCTCCCGCGCAAATAATTTGAGCTTCCTATTCCCTCAGCAACTCTGTGCGCATTTTCGTGTCTCTTCCTATGCGGCTGGGACTATTCCTTTCCCCTGCCGAAGGAGATCATCATGTTCACGGCAGGATTGAATGCACTGGCTTTTCGTTTTGCGGGTTTCGGTCGCGGAGGTGGCGGCTTTGGTTTCGTGGTTCTATTTCTGATCCTGACAGGAGCCGTCATCTGGGCTCTCTCGCGCCCCAGCGGAGCCGACTCACAAAAGAGCTAGCAAGTTGCGCCTGGTTCTAGCCCGGGGCGCCCGATGAGTGATTTGTATTCACTGGGGTGGTAGCCGGGTTGTCGGGCGGGTCTCCTGACTCGCCAATCCCAGACGCAATTCTTGGAACGGTACTCGACATTGAGAGAGCCGGATGCGCGTGAAGCTCGATGAAGGCTCTACGCCTTTGCTTTTCGCCTTGCCCGCCAGAACGAGCTCACGCCGAGGTAGAGAAACACCGTCACGACCACCACTGAGGCAAGAAAGGTGCGGTGGTCGGGTCCGGCTGCCCAGCTCGAGCGGGTTCGCCACATAGTGGGCGCGAAGACCACCGCGGGCAACAGGAAAAACGCGCCGGTAATCTCGAGCCAGAGGATTCCGCCCACCCTTCGGAAGGGGCGCAGCATTCCGCCCAGCCCTCGTGCCGCTCCCTGGCCGGTTTGAGCTGCAATCCGGCTGGCTTGCACGGCGGTTTGCGCCGCCCTGTCCGCGGCGGCCCGAACTTGTGCGTTGGCATTGACTTGCGGGCTGCCGGGCACGGTTGTGGCCAAGGGCCCCACCCGCTGCCCGGCGATGCGGCCGGCCACGCGCACACCGATTCCCAGAACCCGACCGATGTATTCCGGTTTCATTCCGTCTATGATGGTAGCAGCGATCCTGCTGATACCGCGTTCTGCGCCTTAACCCGACATGGCAGTTTGCCTGCAGAGCGCATTCGAAGTAAGGTTAAGAAAATCATGCGTTCGATCCCGCGCAACCGTCCGCGCCGGGCGCCGCCTCTGGAGGTACCCCGTGACATCTCGTCTTCGCGAACTCATTCAGCAACTCGGCGAGGCAATCCACGAGTCGGTGATTGAAAGCGAACAGATCGCCGGAGTGGTTCAGGACATTCGCAAGCACGGCTTCGATGTGCTGTTGATGCTCGAGGCCACCATCGGACTCAACGAGGTCACGCAAATTCCCAAGGGGGCCGAGGGGACTGAGGGAGAGGTGGATGGCGAGGCCGCGTCCTTCACCCAGAACGACCTAAGTTTTCTGCGCTCGCTGCGCATCTCGGTTGAGGGCGAAGACGACGCAACGGAATTGTAGACCGGCTTCGATTGGCTGCGGGCAAGAATCGTGTCCAGAGAGAGAATCTCGAAGGAATTGGATAGCTCAAGTGAAGACGCGTAAGGCATTCGGTCTTCCTGTTCACGTTGCGGCGTGCCTGGCCGTGTATCTCTCTGCGAGGAGAGCCGCCCGCCGATCGACCTCGACCATATCTCAGCTGCTCTTAGTCCAATCCGGGAACCCCCGCTTCATTTTCTGCGTATAGCCCGCATATGCAGTGCGTGAGTACATTAAGCTGGAGCATGATAGGCTTGGCCGGGGCCAGGTCACTCGAAACCAGGACACGCGAAGCCCGGCCGCCTGTGGTGCGGCAGACTCGACAAACCGGATCGGCCCTCCCTGTGCGAACCCTCTCCACCTCGCGTAACGGCGAAGACGGCGCGGGAATGGGGAAGGCGAGTCAGCCAGCCAATTTGGGGCAGGGTCCTAAAACCTCCGCAGGGGCGCTGGCGGCACATGGAGCCCAGGCAAGGCGCATGGAGGCAGGAAAGTTGGAGACCGATTGGTCCCAGGTCGTCCGGCGCTGCATGGACGGAGATTCAGGCGCGTGGGCCGAGATGGTCCGCACGCATCACAAGCGTGTCTATGGGCTCTGCTTCCGCTTTACCGGCAACGCTACCGACGCCGAAGACCTTACTCAAGACGTCTTCCTCAAAATTTACATGAACCTGGCCAGCTTCGACGCCATGCGCGGCAGCCTGCCGGTGTGGATTACGACCATGACTCGTAATCTTCTGGTCGACAATTTCCGTCGTACCAGGAATCAGCGTGCAACTTCATCTCTTGACGACGGGTGGGATCAAAGCGAGGAGCTCAGGCCGATCGACCGGCTGACTGACCCCGGTTTTTCCCCTCACGAAGCTGCTGCTAAAAAGGAACTGGCAAAGATGGTGCAGGGAGCCCTGGCCCGAGTCTCGGTTGAGTTGCGCGAGGCTGTGATTCTGCGCGACTTACAGGATATGGACTACAAAGAGATTGCCCAGGTCCTCAGCATCCCTGAGGGCACGGTAAAGTCCCGCATCAGTCGTGGCCGAGCGGAACTGGCACGGCTGCTGGAACGTAATAAACGGGAGGTGATGTAATCATGGCAGAGCGCATGCACATTCCGAGCTCTCCGGCCTGCGGGCACTGGGAGACACTTCTGGCGGATGCGCTGGACGGGCTGCTGAAGCCCGAAGATGAGGCGACCTTCACCTCGCATATGGCCGGCTGCCAGGCCTGCACGGCGCTGTTTGAGGAAGCGCGCCGTGGCCGGGAGTGGCTCGACTTTCTTGACGCCGAGCCGGAGGTGCCGGAGGGACTTCTTGGGAAGATCCTCGCGCACACCGGCCCAGGACAGAAGAACGAAGCGGAATGGATCAGCGGCGGAGCCGTGGTCCTCCCCAATGCCATGATCCCGGCCTGGCAGCGCCCCGGTTTTATGGGCTTTGTCCGGCGCTTCGCCGAACCCCGCCTGCTGATGACCGCGGCCATGGCTTTCTTCTCCATCACCTTGACCCTCAACATCACGGGGGTGAAGGTCACCGCTCTTCACCTTTCCGACCTGCGCCCCTCGTCCATCCGGGCCTTCATGGAGCGCCAGTTCACCGTTGCTTCGGTTCCGATCATTCGCTATTACGACCACCTCCGCTTCGTATACGAAGTGGAGTCAAAAATGCGCGAATTGCGTAACAACGCGACGCAAGGCGAGGAAACCCCAAGCGAACAGACGCAGCCCTCCCAGCCGGTAGCACCCGGCGAGTCGATACAGGTTCCGGGCCGCAAAGACGGCGGCTCCCGCATGGATCCTCCGCAGCAGTCGGTTGAACATGCGCTTCCCGGCTCCGGCGAGATGATCGAGGCCCGCTACGAGCTCAATCCACGCTCCGTTGCCAGCTCGATCAAGTACGAAGTTGAAACCAATACGATTTCCGGCTTTCAGTACGCGCATTCCGGCGGCTCCGCGAACGCGATAGAGGGAAGGAGCACACGATGGATTGCGTAAATCACAGTGGTGTGGCCGCGACCGCGTTTTGCCAGAATTGCGGCAAGGCACTCTGCGCAAGCTGTACCCGCAAGGCTACCGGAGGACAAATTCTCTGCGATTCCTGCGTGACTGCCTGGCAGACGGTTCCCCCGGCATACACGCCCGGCTTCAGTACCGGCCCCAACCCGGCCACGGCCGCGGTTCTCGGGCTCATTCCCGGCGTCGGCGCCATGTACAACGGGCAGTTCCTCAAAGGGCTGGCTCACCTTTTTATTTTTGCCGTGTTAGTGAGCGCTTCGAGCCACTTTGGGATCTTCGGGTTCTTTATCGCCGGCTGGATCTTCTACCAGTCCTTCGAGGCCTATCACGTGGCCAAGGCTCGGCGTGACGGCCTGCCGCTGCCTGACCCGCTTGGCCTCAACGAGATCAGCAGCTGGTTCAATCCCGGTGGGCACAGCGCCAATGCCGCACCTCCGGGCGCTGTTCCTCCGGTCAACCCGGCCGCGCCAACCGGCTCGGCCCAGACCGAGGGCAGTCCGTTCCAGCCGTATGAGAGCCCCTACAAGGATCGCAGCCAGTGGCAGTCTCCCTTCCAGGGGTCAACTTCCACACCCTCCGATCCTGCCGCCGGCCAGGGATTCTCCTCTGCGGGAGTTCCACCCCCCATTCCTCCCATGCCGCCCATGCCACCCGTTCCGCCGCCCTTTTTCTGGCGGCGCAAAGAGCCCATCGGCGCCATCATCCTTATCGCCCTCGGAGTCCTGCTGTTGCTTGGCCAGCTCGATCTGCTCTCCGCCCGAATCTTTGAATACGGCTGGCCGCTGTTGCTCATCGCGCTGGGCGCATTCCTCATCGTCCGGCGCATGCAGGACACGCAAGGAGGCCGCAAATGAACCGCTACATTATGATTCACCATCTGCGTTGGCCCGCCGTTCTGTTGTTGATTGGCACGCTGGCTCTGCTCTGCCAGTTGGAGGTCATCGATAACTTCTGGAGCTGGTTCTGGCCCCTGTTGTTGATCCTCATCGGTACGCTGATGCTGGCCGAGCGCACAGCCCTCGCGGTTATGGATCACGAGGACGGCAATGCCTGGCCCTATGGTGGCACTCCCAAACCCGCGGCGCCCCAACCCGAAACTTCGATTGTGCCTGCCCACACCGACATCTTTGGCCGGCCCAGCAATGGAGGGAACCAATGAGCACGCCTCCGAACACGCCTCCCGGCGGCGGAGCACCGATTCCGCCTTACGATGCGAAAGCGCAATGGCGCGCTTATCGCGAACAGCAGAGGGCGGCCTGGCGCGCGCAGCGCGACGCATGGCACGCCCAGAAATACGCATGGAAAGCCGGCTATGGCGGCGTCTATGGTCCCCGCGTTCCGTCCATGGTGGGTCCGGTGATCCTTATCGGCATCGGCATCATCGCCCTGCTCATCATGACCGGCCATATCGCCGCCGAAAACTTCTGGGAATGGTACTCCCGCTGGTGGCCGGTCCTGCTCATCCTGGCTGGGCTCGCGCTTCTCGCCGAATGGGCCATCGATGTGAAACGGGAAGTTCCGGTACGCCGTAAAGGCGGCTTTATCGGGCTCTTGTTCCTTCTCGTGATCATCGGCCTGGGCGCCACAGGATGGCGTCAGATGGGCGCGTGGAACTGGAACTGGAACGGTGACAACGACGACTTCTTCAATAGCTTTGGCGCACCCGAGCACGACAACGACGCCCAGGTGCTGAACACCACCATCCCCGCCAACGCCACGGTCGACATTGAGAACCCCCGCGGCGATGTCAGCATTACCGGCGGCGATGGAACCACTATCCAGGTCCAGGCGCACGAAGAAGCTTTCACAAACTCCGACAGCGGCGCCAAAACCATCTGGGACTCTGAAGCACCCCACGCCACCGTCAGCGGCGGCACGGTGCTCATCAAATCCGATGGCAACAACAAGGGTCGCCTTAACCTGACCGTCACCGTTCCGCGCACGGCCATCGTCACCGTGAACGAGGGCCATGGCGAGGTTACAGCCACCGGCCTGGGCGCGGGAATCACCGCCAACGTGCCCCACGGCGAGCTGCATCTGAACTCGATCACCGGCCCCGTCGAAGCTCATCTCTATCGCGGCAATCACGATGTCTCCATCCACGACGTCAACGGCGACGTGACTGAGGACGGCAACTCGAACGAGCTCACGCTCTCTGAGATTCACGGCCGCCTTTCCACCAACGGAGACATCTTTGGCCCCGTGCACATGGAGAACATCACCGGCCCCATCAAGCTGCACACGTCGGTTACCGATATTGAGATCGCCGCACTTCCCGGTGATGTCACGCTCGACTCCGACGATCTGCACGTGACTGAAGCTGAGGGCTCGGTTCGCGTCTCGACCCACGCCAAGGACGTCGACCTGAGCCAGATCTATGGCGATACTTCGGTCGAAAACCGCGACGGCCGCATCGCCATCGAGCCGGCCGGGGTGTACGCCATCACCGCCAACAACAGCAAAGGCGATGTGGAGATCACTCTGCCGCCCAATGGCGCCGGCATTGTGGACGGCCACACGCATAACGGCGAAGTTGTCGACGATTTCGACCTCAGCGTGAATGGTGATGAAGACAAGACCGTAACCGGGCGCATCGGCAGCGGGGGTCCCAGGATTTCTCTAAGCTCGAGTGACGGCGACCTGCACATCAAGAAAGGCCCGGCGTTCCCGCCGCCACCCCCCCCAACTCCGGCCGCGCCCGCAGCGGCAAAAATTCCGCCGCCCCCGCCCAACGCGCCCCACCTGAAATCATCCAAAGCCCTTCCGCAGCAACCCACTGCGCAGTAGATCTCTCCTGACGGCACAAAAGGCGCGGCAGACGATTCGCCGCGCTCTTTGTGTTTTTTGCGGATGAACTGCGGTGTCCTCAGGCGCGCACTTGCGAAAATGCATATCAACCTGGCGCGGCGCAGATCTCGAGTTGAGGGTTCCCACGCGCAAAAGACCAGCACACTGCCCTGTCCACATACGGACATATAGACCCGAAAGCGGACACCAATGGCCGGTGAATCTCACGGGAGCCAAAGAAAAATGCATCTTCTTTGTGGCTCGTCACTTGCATGTTAATCCGGGTGATCTTGTCTCGAAGCCTTCTCCGGTTCCGCAGGTCAGCGAGAGCGTTTTCTCGGATGCCAGGCCTGTCATTGGCTCTGCTGCTTACCATTGCGCTTGGAGTAGGCAGCAATTCCGCCGTCTATGGGTTTCTCCAAGGATTGGCGCACCCCGCCTCTCCTCTTGGGGGCGCAGACAGGATCGTCTCGGTATTCATGCCAGATCGCTTCCAGGGAGCAGGACCGCTTTCAATCAACGATTATCAGGCCCTTAAGGCCAGCAGCGGGGTATTTGATTGGGTCGGCGCGGCACGAATTAACCCGCGCGACACTATGATCGGCGGCGACTCGGAGATTGCGATTGTCGCCGCAGTCACGCCCAACCTGGCTGAAGCACTCAATCTGCCATTCGACAACGGAGTAGTGATCAGTCACCGCGTATGGGGAAACGAATTCGGCGGGGCGAATGCGGTTGGCACTCAGATTCGAATCGATAACGTGGATTTCAGAATTGGCGGAGTCGCGCCGGACCAACTGGACGGTCTCTACAGTGACCGCACTGTCGACATCTGGATCCCGATCCATGAGCAGGATCTCAGAGGCGAGAACCGTGTCAGACCGGACTTATGGGTTCTCGCGGCTCTTCGTCACGACGTTTCAACGCGTCAGGCGGAAACCGCTCTTCGTACAGGTTCAGCCAGCCTTCGTGAAGTGAGCGTAACGCCCTTCACGGGCATTGCGCCGAATATGGCCGGGGGATTGTCGCGCGTAGGCATGTTTCTGACCTTCTCTGCCGGAGTTGTGTTTTTCGTCGCTTGTATCAACGTCGCTACGCTCCTGCTTGGTCGAGCGTTAAGGAGGTCCCATGAGACGTCTCTTCGTATCGCGCTCGGTGCAACCCGCGTTGAACTGTTGTGGGAGTTGTTCTCAGACAGCGTCGCCATCTCCGTTGCCGGTGGGGCCATGGGTTTATTACTGGGAATTTTGACAGCACACGCCATCCCGGCGTTTCTATTCCCAGAAGATGCGGAACGGCTCATCTTCGCGCCGCATCTGCTCCCCATCCTCGCGACTTCAACGGCATGTGTAGTTATTACGGTTCTCTGCGGAATGATGCCGGTCCTTGGAACGGTAACCGATCGTCCCTGGATTGTTCTTCAGCGCGAATCCGGTTCGCCCTCGAAAACAATGCAGCGCTTGCGATCTGGTCTGGCGGTTGGGCAAATTACGGCCTGCTGCATGCTCGTCATCTCGACAGCACTTCTCCTCGACGGTCTTCACGCAGCATTAAAAACAGGTGCGGGGCATCGTCTGGGCAATCCGATCCTGCTGACCGTACAAGCACAGGTGCTGCGCATCGGCCCTGAGGTCGGCGACAACTACTTCAACGCAGTTGAGCAGAAGGCGAAGTCGGTAGCCGGTCTGTCACCCATGGCGTGGACGTCCCGGCTCCCAGGCAATCAACCAACGTGGCGATCTTTCAGAATTCAGTCGCCATCATCTGTAAATCGCGAAATTGCAATGGACATCGCCTGGCTTACGCCAGATTCTTTCCAATTGCTCGACAACCAACCGATTGCCGGAAGGATGTTCGGGTTAAGCGATCAAACGCACAGGGTCGCGGTCGTGAATGAGCAAGCAGCAGCTGAACTCTTCGGCCGGCAGACGGTTGGCGTAGTGATACGGGACCCCTCAAATCAACCAATCGAAATCATCGGCGTGGTCAGGGCAAGGTCAAATGATGAGAAACAGATAACGCCCCCGATTATTTATTACGGCTATATCGATCATCCAGGCGCACCGAACCCGATCAGGCACGCATTATTTCGCATCCCTCTTGCACCCCCAGCGGCGGGCATCGAGTTAAACTCTGACGTCGTTTCAGCGAACTATTTTGGCGCACTCGACCTGTCATTGATTGCCGGGCAAACGTTCCCCGAACATCGAATTCCCGGCCGGGGGCGCGTGGGGGTGATCAATCAAGAGGCCGCCAATCTCTATTTCAACGGCAAACCGGTCGACGCAGGCGTAATCGATGACCGCGGTGTAAGAACCGAGATCATCGGAGTCGTCCGATCCCAGGTGTTCGGGACCTTCGAACAGCACACAGAACCGACAATTTACTTCCCGATGTGGCAAGATTGTCCCCCACGCATGACGCTGATGCTCAAAGATCCGAAGGGTAACCGGGGCATATTTGACGAACTTCGGCGCAGGATTGAAAGCGTTCCAGGGGCCGGCCCATATCCCATCGCCATCAACAGCCTCGACACGCAGTTGGCACAATCTGGCTTGGCGGCTTTGCGAATTGCGACTCTGATTGGCAGCGCGTCGGCAGCCATAGCGCTGATTCTCAGCACCCTTGGTTTGTTGAGCGCCCAGAGCGATGCTGAACGTCAGCGCCAGCACGAGCGAGCTCTTCGCATCGCCCTGGGTGCACAACGCTGGCGCATCGTTTTCCTGGTAATGACAAACGCAAGCCGGCTTGCATTTACCGGGACCGTGGCAGGGATGCTCCTGTCTTTTGGGCTCATGCGTTTACTCATGGCCGATTTCACAGTCATCTCCTCGCCACCACTCCGGGTGTGGCTGATCGCCCCTCTTTTGCCAGCCGCCGCGGTATTGATTGCGTGCTTGGTTCCGGCGCGACGCGCTTCCGCCATCTCTCCTATGGTGATCATGCGCGACATCTGATCCCGCGTTTCACCAGACAAATGGAACCATCCGAAACCGCGTGCTTTCGCAATACTTTATGTAGCCCGCGAGTTGCTCCTGCAAGACCTTTTCCTCATTCAGTAGCCGGATCACATAAAAAGGAATGAGCGTGGCGAAAGCCGGCATCGCGACATACGATCCCAGCGCGACAGATGTGGCCATCCAGATTACTACGCTTGCGGAATACATGGGATGGCGGACCCAACGGTAAGGGCCGGTAGAAATCACGGTCTGTCCGGCTTCAACCCGGATGGTCCGCGAGGCAAACTCGTTGACATGCACCACCCAGAACGCGAACAGGACTCCGACCAGCACGACGGCGTCGGCCACGATCGATAGCCACGCCGGGACCTCGCCGAAGAGCCTTAGCGTCCAGCCCAAGCGATGATCCAGCCCCGGCAGGCAAAACACGATGAAGAAAACCGGCTTCAGATAGCGAATCAGGTTCATCTGAACAGTAACCGGTTCTTTGCTTTGCAGCCGGCGCTCCATCGCATCTGGTTCGTATCTTGCGAGAAAGGCGAAGAGAATCCCCGCCGGCAGAATCGAGGAACAAATCCACGCCCATGCCTGCCAGAACTTCCAGGAGCCGGCAGTCAAGAGCAGGAGCCCCAGGATGGACGACAAGGAAACCGCCATGCGTGCTGCAATTCTCG
>JASHVU010000314.1 GCA_030044455.1 Acidobacteriaceae bacterium
TTGCTTCGGCGTCAATTACGCGAAGGTACAGCAGGGGCTGCCACCCAAAGGCGTCAGTCCTTCGGGAACCACGGGCAGCTTCAATATTCCCTGCGGCTACTCCGTTTCACTCTTTTCCGATGAGGCGCCCACTTCCTATCCCATGGGCATCGCCGTCTCGTCGGATGCCTCAACGGCATACGTAGTGTTGGATAACAACGACACTCTGGCCCAGATCGCACTGGGCGCGACGCCAGCCAAGACTGCGGAGATCCGAGTGGGCAATGTCCCGCACAGTGTCATTGTCTCGCCGGATGGCAAGACCGCCTACGTCTCGAACGAAGGCGGCCGGATCGCCACCGCAAACGACTTCCAGGAGTATTCCAATGGCACACCTGTCGTCGCTGAATGGCCGACCGGCAGTTTGGCGAGGGGCACCATTTCCGTGGTCAACCTGCAACACGGATCCTTCGCGGTCACCGGCGAAATCAAGGTCGGCCACCATCCGACAGGCATGGCCCTGTATGGCAAGAACTTGCTCGTTGCCAATACGTATGACGACACCATCTCGGTAATCGACACTGACAGCAACACAGAGGTGGGAACGATCAACCTCGGGCTGCCAATCGGCGTACCCGGAGAATGGAATTCGGCTTACGGCGCGGGCCCGAACTCGATCGCCGTCGATGCCAAGGACAACGTCGCCTACGTCGCGCTCTACAATGCCAACGCCATCGCGGTTGTCGACCTCAGGAACTGGTGGGGCAACCCAGTCAAGGGCCTGATCCCGGTGGGCTATGCACCGTCCTCGGTTGTGCTTGATTCAGCCGACGGCGTGCTGCTCGTTGCCAATGACAAGGGCTGGGGCACCACCGGCAACCCGAATCCCTTCGCGCCAGACGTGACTAACGCGCCACAAACTAACAACTCGGTTGTCTCCGAATTTGGCTCTCCAAAAGCCCTGAACACTCATCAGGACCTTGGCTTCGTCAGTATCGTTCCGATTCCCAACAACTCGACTCTGGGAGTGATGACGCACCAGGTCTTCCAGAACAATCACTGGGATCTGGCGGAGAATATCTGGTCGGCCGGCGGCGGTGATAAGCATAAGAAGGAAGTCGTAATCCCCGAAAGGATCGGCGATCCTTCGAAGATCAAGCACGTCTTCGTGATCATCCGTGAAAACCGCACTTATGATCAGATTCTGGGCGACGTTTCCGAAGGTAATGGCGATGCGTCGCTTGCAACCTTCGGCGACAACTCGAGCTACACCCCGTACCCTCAAGTAACACCCAACGCGCATACGCTGGTGACGCGTTTCCCGCTCCTCGACAACTTCTACGACCCGAGCCGTCAGTCGGCCGATGGCCACAACTGGATCACCCAGGCCATGGCGCCCTATTCCGACGACGTCCAGTCGCCGGACTGGCTCCGCGATTACCCTTCCAACGGTGGCGACGCGCTCGCCTACCAGGAGAAGGGTCACCTCTGGGATGCAGCGGCCAGGGCCCACGTCAGCGTGAAGAACTTCGGCGAATACATCGAGTACAACACGTTTAACGTGCCTGGCTGCACGTTGAACAATGTCTACACGAGTTATACGAGCGCCAGCGGTGGCAGCAGCGGTGGTGGCCAAGTCTCCGGTACTGCCACATTGCCATTTACCCAGTCGCTCAGCTGCGAGCCGCTGTGGATCGATTTCTACAACGACGCGCAGGCCTATGAGACCGGCAAGGAAAGCCAACTCTACAACTACAATTTCATCACTTCGTACACCCCGCTCCCGAACCTCTACAAGGACACGGTTCAAAACTATCCGCAGTTCGATCTGAACATTCCCGACCAGTACCGCTTCGATGTCTGGCAGCAGGATTTCAATCACGACGTCGCAGCCGGTACGGTGCCCCAGCTCGAATTCATGTGGATCAGCTCTGACCACACCGGTGGCCCGCCGAACTCGGCAGCCATGCAGGCCGATAACGACCTGGCTCTTGGCCGCTTTGTCGACGCCATCAGCCACAGTCCAGTCTGGAAGGACTCGGTAATCTTCGTCGAGGAAGACGACGCGCAGACCGGCGTCGACCACGTCGACGGTCACCGCAGCCCAGGCTATGTCATCAGCCCCTACGTCAAGCAGCAGGTGAACAGCGATGGCACCGGCGCCGGTCCCGTCGCCGACAGCAACTTCTACACGCAGGTCAACTTCACCCGGACCATCGAACAGATCCTCGGCATCGCACCCATGAATCAGAACGACCTGGTGGCCTCGCCGATCAGCGAAATCTTCATCGACAATCCGCCCCTCAACAACTTCCTGCCGTGGATGCACGTGCAGAACGTCGTCCCGCTGAACTATGGCGTAACTCAGACCCCGACTGAAACCTCCATTCCCGGTGCGATGGCTTCGGTCAGCCCCGTCTTCTATCCGAACATGACCCCTGCAGAAAAGACTTTGATGGCAGGATGGGTGAAAAGGAAGGCCCAGGTCTTCGCGGGCAAGTATCAGAAGCCGGACTCTGAAGATCCCGACACCGTCAACCACATGATCTGGTACGAAATGACCGCATATAAGGTCCCGTTCCCAGGCGAGAAGAAGGTCCGCCCGGCGAGCGACTTCAAAAACGCTGCACCTACCAAAGGCGACGACGACGGCGACGAATAAATCGCGTTTCAGCTGGCAAAAACCCTCTCTCCGCTAAGCGGGGAGAGGGTTTTTGCTAGCATCTCAACCGAAAAGCCCTCACTGACCTGAGTTC
>JASHVU010000315.1 GCA_030044455.1 Acidobacteriaceae bacterium
TCGCCTCCGCTTCCCCAGCCGGCCTCATCGTCTCTCTATCAACTCCCGTTCGTCCAGCAAATCCAAGCGAACGGCATACAGGGAAATTCCAAACTGTCTCACTCAAGGGGTTCACCCCACCGCTGGACTCGCTTGTCAACACATCACCTGTCGTCTTCCTTTTCTATCCCTATTATTCCAAAAGGCTTAAATCACCCATCCTTTTTGCCGTTTAATTCACCCACCTGTTCTATTCTGAATGCAGATAACGATTTTTGGGGATGGAGTTCGGGGACTTCCAGATCCTAAAACAATGAAAACAATAGACATGGCCGCCAAGTCCACCCTCGATCGCGATGAAAACAATAGACTTTGAGACTTTTGGCAGGGGCCGGGGGTATCGGATAGGGGGGGAGGGTCGGGGGTATCGGATAGGCGGGGTAAGGGGTAGCCACTCGTGCGGCCGGTGAGAGATGCAGGCTAATCGCGTAACATCAATTCAGCAGAAGCCCAGTGAACGGACCCCTTCCAAATCACGAACCAACCTCGCCACCAACCGCTGAACTCTTTGCCCTTTCTTCTGAGCCCGAGCAGGACATCCGTTGGATCTTTTTCGGTAAGAGTGGAATTCGCGCCGGATGGGGCATCGCGCTCTTTGTCCTCACGATCATTGCCTCCGCCTACTGCGTCAGCGGGGTGGTCGGGTTCCTCTTAAATCCGGCACACGACGCAAACATCGCACCGATGTCTCCCCGTGCTGGATTGGTCTTTGAATCCATTCAGTTGCTCGTAATCGTCATCGCTACTGTCGTCCTTGCGCTCGTCGAACGCAAATCGCTCTTCGCCTATGGCTTTCAGGGCGCACATCGCGCCTTGCGCTTCTTCTCAGGGCTCTTCTGGGGCTTCATTGCCATCTCCGCTCTCGTCTTTGTTCTTTTTGAATCCGGCTTCCTCGCCTTCGATGGCCAATCGCTTCATGGCATGTCCATCCTGAAGTACGCCGTCGAATGGGGACTCGTTTTTCTGCTCGTCGGCCTGTGCGAAGAATCGCTGCTGCGCGGCTATCTGCAATTCACTTTCACCCGCGGCGTCGGCTTCTGGTGGGGTGCGCTGCTTCTTTCCTTCTTCTTCGGCTTCGGTCATCACGGCAACCCCGGTGAATCTCCTGTCGGCCTGTTTGCCGCCGGAGCCATCGGCCTGGTCTTCTGCCTCAGCATCTGGTACACCGGCTCGCTCTGGTGGGCCGTCGGATTCCACGCAGCCTGGGACTGGGGCGAGTCCTACTTCTACGGCACCCGCGACAGCGGCCTCATCGCCCGGGGACATCTCTTCGCAGAACATCCTCTCGGCAAGCTCCTCTGGAGCGGCGGACTCACCGGCCCTGAAGGCAGTCTGTATATCATTCCGCTCGTTCTTATCGTGGCCTTGTGCATGTGGGCCTGGTGGGGACGCCGCGTCCATTCCCCGTTCGCTGACTCGGGATGGCGTCCTGCATGGAGCCGCGAACCCACTGCCATGGTCACTGAAGCCAATAGCGATTTAGAAGAAAGCGCGCCCGAGCACATCTGACTCGCGAATTTGCTCACTTGCCGCTTCTTTATTCCGCCGATCTCCGCCGCCTGCCGCTCAACAGATAAATCGCCGCCCGCAACTCCAGCAGCGGATCAGCTGATGCCTCAATCCCATCCACACGCGGAATCGGATCGAAAATAATGTGCTTCTGCTGCGCCAGTGAATCTGGCAGCACCTCGGTCAACTCCAGGCGGCCAAACTCCAACAGCTCGCGGCTCTCCGGCCAATGCACGGTCGCATCATCCACCGTGTCCCCCGGATCGGCAATCTGAACCAGTATCCTGAATCGAACCGGCTCTTTCGCCACGCACTCCGCAAGTTCGTTGAAGTGATAGTCTGCCGCGATCCCCGCAACCTGCTCATCGGTCAGGTAGTCGTTCCCCCGCTCCGGCACAATGCGATACCGCCCGTACCGCGTCTCCCCACCCGCGTTGGTGAATGCAAAAGCTGTCACGGCATAGTAAGTTTGGCGCGCCAGGCTCGTGGGAAATGGCTTGGGCGCCTGCACAAAGGCCAGCGCCGCCGGATGCGAGCCCAGGAATTTCTCCACCGGCTTCGGCGAAGGCACATCGGCGCCGCTGGCCACCACCGCCCGCAAGAATTCCAGAAACTCGTAGCCATCCCTGGTCGGAAACCCATTTGTCGAGTGACTCACGATATCGGTGTGCACATGCTCCGCTAGATTGAAGCGTATTGCCATCCCTCGCGGATTGGCGTCGGCCACATTGTCAGGTATCTGCGGCAGCCCGGTCGAATTCGAAAATCGCACCGTAACCGGCGTCGACTCGCGGACCACATGCGGAGCCTTGGTCAACTTCTGCGCCCCGGCCGCCGGCTTAAAGCTCCCCGTCAGCATCAGCCCTTTTGCGTGCGCCGCCCGGTATCCGTTATGCAGACCAAACATCTGGTCAAATTGCGCCAACAGATCCCGGGCCAGCGCAACCACTCGTTCGTCATTCGGCAATGGCATACTTTCGAACCTCCAGCTTGTGCAGAATACCCTACCAGTTCTCTGATGCAATGATTGTGAATCTCGTGTAACCGGCATTACTTACTCCCAAATAACAATCAACCCGCGCCCCAACATCAAAGCTGAAAGCTGACAGCTTGCGGCCCCACGCCGCTACAATGTCCCCAAGCTCATCGGAGGCTTCATGCGGCCATCCTTCTCGCTCGGCATTGAAGAGGAGTACCAGACCGTCGATCCCGTCACTCGCGACCTGCGCTCGCACATCCAGACTGAAATGCTGGCCGTCGGCAAGCTGCGCCTGCAGGAACGCGTCAAAGCCGAGATGCACACCTCTGTCGTCGAAGTCGGCACCCGCGTCTGCCGCAACATTCAGGAGGCGCGCGAAGACATCTACGACCTTCGACGCGAGGTCATCAAGCTGGCCGGCGAGCACGGCCTCGAACTCGTCGCCGGCGCTACGCATCCCTTTGCCGACTGGCGCACCCAGGAGATCTACCCAGACCCGCGCTATCACCAGGTGGTCAAAGATCTGCAGCTCGTCGCCCGCGCCAACCTCATCTTCGGCCTGCACGTCCACGTCGGCATCGAAGACCGCGAGGCCGCCATCCGCATCATGAATTCGATGCGCTACTTTCTGCCCCACATCATGGCGCTGGCCACCAACTCACCCTTCTGGCTTGGCCTCAACACCGGCTACAAGGGCTACCGCGCCAAGGTCTTTGAAAACTTCCCGCGCACCGGCATCCCCGACGCCTTCTCAAGCTACTCCGAGTTCGACAACTACGTCAGCCTGCTCGTCCGTACCGGCTGCATCGACAACGCCAAAAAAATCTGGTGGGACATTCGCCCCCATCCC
Source organism: Acidobacteriaceae bacterium (assembly GCA_030044455.1). Lineage (GTDB taxonomy): Bacteria > Acidobacteriota > Terriglobia > Terriglobales > Acidobacteriaceae > Telmatobacter. Next base: position 3,378 of record JASHVU010000315.1, read on the forward strand.
TTCTTCAACACCGTCGAGGTCCGCGCCTGCGACATACCCCTCCGCGCCGAAGAAACCGTCGCCATCGCTGCGCTCATCCAGGCCACCGCGGCCTATCTCTACCGACTGCACGAGGCCAACCAGGACTTCCGCCACTACACCCGCTCGCTCATCGCCGAAAACAAGTTCCGCGCCGTCCGCTATGGCCTCGACGGCAAGCTCATCGACTTCGGCAAGCAGCAGGAGATCCCTCTGCGCGATCTGATCGAAGAGTATCTTGCCATGATCGATCCCGAGGTCGAAGAGCTCGGCAGCCGCGACTCCATCGACACCATCCGCACAATTCTGAAGAACGGCACCGGCGCCGACCGCCAGCTCAAGGTCTTCGAGGAAACCAACGGCGACCTCAAATCCGTCGTCGATTACATGGCGCAGGAAACCCGGGCAGGGCTATAACCGCGTTTGTGCCGGCCCCGCTGCGTCAGGACGAAACTGAGAATCGCCCCCTGGTCCTCAGTCCACACTTTGCAACAAAAACAGGTTGTCATCCTGAGCGGAGATTGGCGCGGAGTTCGCGCCAATCGTAGTCGAAGGACCTGCGGTTGTTCTTCAACCAACCTCCGATCCCCCCAACGCGCCTTATTCCCCACCACCCAGCCGGCAAAGGTCTTCGATTGCGGAGTCGAGATTCGTAATCGTCAGATTCCCGTGCGCAAACAACGGCCGCCGCACATAGTACGGATTCACCATCGATAGCGTCTCGTTCACGAAAAGTGAGGTATGCGACTCGAGTCCGTCACGCATGATCTCGCGCGGCAACGCATCGGTGTTGTATTGGCAAATTCCCGACAAAGTGGCTCGTCTGTGGAACAGTTCTTCGAGCCGCCATTCATATTCCAGAAGGCTCTTGAAATCCTTGTGCGGCCCAAACTCCCAGCTCATATCGCCGCTCGCCCACAGTCCGCGATAGCCGTCGTTCAATGCCCCGTCAATCGCTTCTTCCAGCGTCTTGAGCATGCGATCCGCGTCGAAGCGCCCATTGACCAAGTGGTCCTGCCCAGGCATCAGCACCAGGCTGCCCTGCGCGCGCTCCTGCGCAACATCCACTCCCAACACAGCCAGTTGATTCTGTAGGGCGGCCAGCATCGACGGGCTGTTCAGGTGAACACACCGGTGGTGCTCATACAGTTTCTTGAGCGTTTGCGCCGCCAGCCCCGGCAGTTGCTGCTCGGGCGAACCACTGTAAATCAGGCATTGATGACGTGCCGGGGAAACCATCAAAATCAATCTACACGAAATTTTGTCGGGAAAGAATCTCCTTGAAAAACCTCCTCTGGGAACAACCGCCAACGCTCAGCGCCATAGCTCAAAAAACATTCCCGGTAACCACAACTCAATACGCCCACCACGGGGCGGCTGGTGCCCCGGAAGGCACGCTCTGGCCGTCGATGGAGGTATAGACATTCACCCCATAGAAGAAAGGCAATCCCCAGTCAAAGCCGTAGCCGGTAGGATTCGTGCCAGCCAGGGCGGGTTGAACCGCATCGGATGAAGTAGCCATATTGGTGAAAAGATCTTCGGTGTTCGCCACGCTGAAGCTGGTCGACTTCGACGTGCCGTCCTCTCCCTTATTCGTGGCCGAGAAGCTCTGCGTTACGGATGGGCAATAAAACCCTGAGAGGTCGCCGGCCGCGGTGTTCGACGAGCACTCAGGAATCTTCGGGACATTTGGGAAATAGAGAGCATTGGATCCGCTGTCGATAAAACTCCCCGGGCCGGCGCAGGTCGCGGCATTGGTAACGCCGAAAGTCTGGCCATCGAAGACTGTCGTGAATTCATTGCATGCCAGCGTGAAGACGCTCGCGCTCGACGAAAGCTGGTTGTTCGATTCCGTACCGATGCCAAAGACCAAAGAGCCGCTCAAGGTGGCCGCGCTACTCGATGCCGCCGGCAACTCCACAATCACACCGTTATTATCCTTGGCAAAAAGTGCCACCGGATTTGTGACCTGGCTGGTTGTCGCGATGAAGGCAGGACTGCATGCACTGCCGCTGCAGGTGTAGTAAGCGGGATAAGGAGGGCTGCTGAGACCAGACGAGGGATCGCAGACGCTCGAGCCGGCATAGAAACAATCAGTCGGCTCCACCCCGACACCGAGAATTCCATTCGCCCCGAGGAGATAAGCGGAGTTATCGTTTTCGCTGCTGCCGTTGGAACAACTGGACGGAATGCCGCTCATTGAGCTGCTGATCACATGAATCGGAACACTGGAGGCGCTTTCCCCTCCTAAAGTTACGTCCGCTTGCTGCACCGGTCCCCACAGATAGGCTCCATCCACAAAGGCAACACAGTCATAGGCCGCCGATCCATTTGAGGCTTTGTCCGCAGGGAGATTCAAAGATGAGACCTCGGAATCGAATACGCGCAGGCCGGTCGAACCGGTATCCACCAACAGGTTGTCGATGGTGACACAATTCGAGGTGCTGCCTGGAGCGCAAATCTTCGCCGAGGCAAATGCGGCATTCTCGTAGACGTAGCCATTCGCCTGATTTTCTTCTGGCCCGCCGTTGACAGCAATCGCGAGTACATTAGAGCCAGTCGAGGGGCCGGTTGAAGTGGTAGCGCTGCTGCTCTTGACAGAACTGCCGCAGCCCGCCGCAAACCCTGAACCTATCAACAAAATCGTAAAAAAGACTGCGCGCACTGGATCACTCCTGCTGCATCGTTCACTGAATTCGTTCACCAAAGTCGCTCACTGGATCTGATCGACCTTCATTGCCGGAGGAAGCAGGTCTGGAATGTAGGCTCGCCCGGAGTGAGCCCGCATGTGACCGCTGGTTTCGACCACCAGTCCCTGCTCCTGGATATTGAGCGGACGATGCCCGTACAGCTTCGGTTGCGCCTTACTCGACCGCGCCTGCAAGGCCGCGGAGTACTCCTGAAAGTACGCTCCCAGAATCTGCTGCATTGGTGGCGGAAACTGCCCGTGCCAGCTGACAGCAAATACCTTGCCTTCCGGCGACACATATTCGTCCACCACCGTGCCGCCGGGCGCCTGCATCTCATGAATCTCGTAACTATCATGCTCGAAAACCTGGACGCGGGCATTCATTTGGGCTCGATCGGATTCAACGGTGCGGACGTTGCCGCCAAGTGAAGCGGACGCGGGCAGTGAGAGCCCGAGCAACAGCGCGCCCGCGCCTCCTACACGGAGCCATTGGATGCACTCTTGCTTCCATTGCGCCAACACTTTGGCGCATTTCGAGCAGCGCCAATTCCTGGCTCTGAGAGGATGGTCAGATAAACTCGGCTCTTCGCCAGGAAGGGGAGATGAGCGGCATATTTGCCGCCGGTGGGGGGCCGACAGCGTCATGTTTTTGTTAGACGACAGTGAGACAAGTTCAGGTACGGCGCACTTCGGCGCGACGGGAGCCGATGTTCATCCTGTGGAATTGTTTCTGAGGATGGCTACAGCCCCTTTTCATTTCATTTCCATAAATTTTCCGTTAATCTCAAAAGAGAACCCCGCAAATCTGCGGGCTTCGCTTCCAGGGGAGTTTTGAGCCTGCGCATGAACCAAACCGCTGCACAACTGCTTTCCACCTCGTATCCCGATGAGTTCACGCCAGGTGCGCAATCGGCCGTATCCACCTGCCTGCGCATTCTGCCCGAAGAAAGAGTGACGCTCATCGCCGATCGCTCAACCGAAGTCATCGCCGCATCGCTCGCCCGCCAGCTCGCCGCACGCGGTTGCGAGTGGAACGCTTTCTTACTTGAAGATCTGGCATCGCGCCCGCTCGTCGATATGCCCGAAGCAGTGCTCGCCGACATGGAGAATTCGCAGGTCTCCATCTTTGCCGTGCAGGTGCAGCCTAATGAGCTGCACTCACGCATGCAAATGACTGACGTGGTGAATCGCCGCCATATGCGTCACGCGCATATGGTCAACATCACGCCCGAGGTCATGTGCCAGGGCATGAGAGCCGATTTCGACCTCGTCGACCGGCTCTCTCAACAGGTGCTTGATCGCGTGCGCCGCGCTCGCCGCATTCGCGCCACCACCACCGCCGGAACCGATATTACCGCCGAGATGAATCCCGGCTACAAGTGGTTCAAGACCTCCGGCATTATCTCGCCTGAAAAGTGGGGTAACCTGCCCGGCGGCGAGTGTTTTACCGCCCCCGGCGAAGTGAACGGCACCTTCGTTGTTGATGGCGTGGTGGGCGACTGGCTGTGCGCGCGCTATGGCCTGCTCGCCGAGGCGCCTCTGACCATCGAGATTGCGGGCAATCGTATCGTTCGCTGCGCGAGCCAGAACAAGCAGCTCGAAAGCGACTTCTGGGCCTACACGCATACTGACGAAAACTCCGACCGTGTGGGCGAGTTTGCCATCGGCACCAATCTCGGCATTGAGCGCGTCATCGGCAACATTCTCCAGGATGAAAAGTTTCCCGGCATCCACATCGCCTTCGGCAATCCCTATGGCGAACACACCGGCGCTCCATGGACCTCGGGCACGCACATCGACGTCGTCGGCCTGGGCTTCAACATCTGGCTCGAGTCCGAATCCGGTGAAGAGCAGATCATGCGCGAGGGCCGGTTTCTTATCGCGGCATGATGCGGAACTGACTGCGAGTCTCACTGCGCCCCAGTTCATCTAATCTGAACGTATGAGCGCTATTGGAACACCAAAATTGCGCACCCTCGGTAACTCTGACCTTCAACTCACCTCCATCGGTTTTGGTGCCTGGGCGATCGGCGGTGGCAACTGGAAGTTTGCCTGGGGAGCGCAGGATGATAACGAATCAATCGCCGCAATCCGCCGCGCGCTCGACCTGGGAATCAATTGGATCGACACCGCCGCGGTTTACGGTCTCGGCCACTCTGAAGAGATCGTTGCCAAAGCCGTGAAAGGCTCAGCCCCCCGGCCATACATCTTTACCAAGTGCTCCCGTCGCTGGGGTCCTGATGGCTCAATCTCGAGCATTCTCAAGCCCGGCTCCCTCGAGCAGGAACTCGACGACTCACTCCGTCGCCTGGGTGTCGAAACTATCGATCTTTACCAGATCCATTGGCCCGCGCCCGAAGACGACATCGAAGCCGCGGTTGAAGCTCTCTCTCACTTCCGAGAGCAGGGCAAGATTCGCTGGATCGGTGTTTCAAACTTCAACATCGAACAGATGAAACGCGCACAGATGATTGCACCCATCACCAGCCTGCAGCCGCCTTATTCCATGTTGCGCCGCGCCGTTGAGTCCGCGATTCTGCCCTACGCGCATCAGAATGGTATCGGAGTCATCAACTATTCCCCCATGCTCTCCGGAATGCTCACCGGCAAAATGACGGCGGAGCGCGTGGCTGCCATGCCGGCCAACGACTGGCGCCGCAACAACGTCGAGTTCAACGAGCCTCGACTAAGCCGCAACCTGCGACTGGTGGAATTGCTGCGCGAGATCGGTTCCGGCCATGGTGTCACTCCCGGTGTAATTGCAGTAGCCTGGACGCTGCACAATCCCGCCATTACCGCAGCGATCGTTGGCGGACGCAGCGCTAAGCAGGTTGAGGAACTGGCTTCGGCTCTCGATCTCCGGCTGGGCGAGGAGGAGTTCCAGAAGATCAACGCATTTCTTGTTGCGGAAGACGCCTGAGGGATCCTCGCGGCGCATTTTCGTCAAATGGGCTCGCGCGTTCCATATTTCAGGCAAACAAAACCCCGGCCACACTTGGCCGGGGTTTTGTATCGTAAGAATCCAGAACTACATGGCTGCCACAAAATCCGGAACCATCACTGCTGCGTGATCCTGCAGCAGAGTTGTCATGCGGGCTGCCATTCCTGTGTACATTGAGGCGGCTCGGAAAGCGTTGATCCTGACGCCTTCACTGGCCTGCGTAAAGGCATACTGTGCAAGCGCCATCAGAACGCAAACCCGAATCTGCATCGCGTCGCTGTGCAGCGTCTCAATCAAAAGGCGGTCGACGCCTTCACAGTTTCTGGCAGCATAATCTGCCATTTGCAGCATCACGCGGGCATTCTGATGCATCACCCACAGGCCCTTGGGCCCGTCCATGCGCTGCCAGGCATCCTCAGGAGTCGCGCTCAGACCTTCCCTCCACAGGAAGTTCTCGCTTAATTCCCGCGCACTCCAGTCAGGTCGTAGCTTGGCCAGAAGCGATTCCCAAGTTTCAGAATTGCGCCGGCGCACACTTGATCGCCAGTGACCAAGGTAGAAAGCAATGGCTGCTATCGCCGCAATTTCAACCAAAGGCAAAATCATTGGTGATTCCTTTTATCGAGCTCTGGTAACCCATATAGGCGCGTCCCGAGAGCTGGAATCGCAATTAAGTTACTATTACTAGTAACAGAAAACTCTTACAAAAACCACAAAAAAATCGCCGCAACGTGCTCCTTTTGTGTCATTTCGGGCCAATCGAAGGGACAATGCACCAAAGTAACCCCCAACGGCTTCAGAGTGCGAAACACGTCATAAGTTCCTGTCGGACCTCGACTTGCCAGGTGACGGACTGGTAAGTGCGATTCTCGAGCTGCGCGCGGATCCCGCCACTGCCAGCAACAGCCCCTGCATTTGCGGGCTGAATTCGCGCCGTTCAACTTGCTTTTGTGCGAAACTGAACGCCCAATACGCCAGCGATGCTATATAAGCCGCCACCTTCATTTGGTCGAGTTCACGATAATGATTCAAGCCGCCTACATGGGACTGAAACGCGGCGATCGCGACGGCGACCAACGAGTAAAAACCGAGACCCGTTGCGATTTGCAATTCGCGGTCGCGCCAGCCTATCGAGAGTAATTGACTGCATCCGGCCAGAACCAGGAAGAAGAGAACTCTCAACAGCGAGTCCATCTGCATAAACCGGCCCATAAAATCCCACTGCGCATGCCACTGCGCCGGGATATGGGAAAATGCCGGATTCTTGATGAATGGCCAGATGATGGCGCCGGCAAAGCCGATGATGCCGGCCAGGAACCAAACGGTGTACTTCGGAAGTGACGCCCGAAATGGGCGGAAAATCGACCAGGCCAGCTCTACCAGCACACAGAATTGAAGCGTCGAGTCAACGATGTTGCTGATGAAATAAGTGTTGAAATATGCCGTGGGTGCTTGGTACAGCACCAGGTAGCTTACACCGTCATCGAGCAGCGACCACACACTGTAAGCGCAGAACAGAGGCAAAGTTCGCCAAGCGCGCCTATAGAACAGCAGTGCGATGACTGCGATCTCTCCGGCAATCCCCGCGAACGATAATACAGAGTTCACCCACGCCACCAGAGCTCTCACCTACGCCCCACATAGGGGTATCTTGAGATTACCATTCCATCAACCGAGGTGACTCTCCCACCAAGTTGTTACGCGACATTTCTCGTATTGGAATGGAACTGCGACAGCGGCGACGTCCACCTTGGGACTCCGATTAGGCCAAGTTTCCAGATCCTGGAGGGTACGGCGGCAGCGGCGAGGTCGGTCCGGCAAACGCAATCACATTACCCGATCCCGGAGGGTACGGAGGCAGAGGCGAGGTTGGCCCGGCAACTGCAACCACATTACCTGATCCCGGAGGGTACGGAGGCAGCGGCGAGGTCGGTCCGGCAAACGCAATCACATTACCTGATCCCGGAGGGTACGGAGGCAGTGGCGAGGTCGGTCCGGCTAACGCAACCACATTACCGGATCCCGGAGGGTACGGCGGTAACGGCGAGGTGGGCCCTGCCAGTGCAGAGGCGGCGACGAAAACACCAAAACTTGCGATAAGAACTGTCGTGCGAATTCTTACAAAACTAGCCAGCATTGAGAGATATCTCCTTAGTTTGAAAAACAAACTTTAGTGGTAAGAGTAACCCAAATTGGTTA
>JASHVU010000316.1 GCA_030044455.1 Acidobacteriaceae bacterium
GGGCGGGTGGTACGACTACGATCCCGACTACGACTATCGCAAGAATTTCGATAAGGGCTTCGCCCCGGGCTGCCAATTCGGACAATGGGTATCGGCGCTGGCGCGCAGCTACGCCATCACCGGGGACGCGGCGACACGCGAAAAGGTATTGCGGCTCAACCGCCTTTATGCCGAGACTATATCACCGGAGTTCTACAAGAAGAGCCGCTTCCCCGCGTATACATACGACAAGCTGGTGCTGGGGCTGCTCGATTCTCACCTCTACACAAAAGACCCTCAGGCGTTCGCCATTCTGGATCAGACCACGAAAACTGCGATGCCGCTGTTGCCGGGACACGCGGTGGAACACGACCAGCGATGGCGCCTGGATAAGGACCCGCAAGATGCCTCGTGGACCTGGGACGAGTCCTATACCATGCCCGAAAACCTGTTTCTGGCATACCAGCGCGGCGCGGGCCGGCAGTATTACGATCTCGGGTTCCAGTACCTTGACGACAAACCCTGGTTCGATCCGTTGTCGCGCAATGAAAACGTGTTGAACGGAAGACACGCATACAGCCATGTGAATTCGCTGAGTTCGGCGATGATGGCGTATATGGTGGCCGGGAGCGAGAAGCACCTGCGCGCCGCCCGCAACGCCTTTGCCATGCTGGAGGCGCAGAGCTATGCAACCGGAGGCTGGGGGCCGGATGAGACGCTGCGCGCTCCGGGAAGCAGCGACGTTTACGACAGCCTGACCAACACCCATAGTAGCTTCGAGACGCCTTGCGGCTCCTATGCACACTTCAAGCTGACGCGCTATCTGCTGCGTGTAACCGGTGATTCGCACTACGGCGACAGCATGGAGCGAATGATGTACAACACCGTGCTGGGCGCGCTGCCGCTCCAGGATAACGGCAAGAACTTCTATTACTCCGATTACAACTTCGACGCCGAGCGTGTTTACAAGAAGGCTCACTGGGCGTGCTGCTCGGGCACGCTGCCCCAAGTGGCGGCGGATTACCGCATCAACATTTATTTCCGCGCGCCGCAAGCGGTGTACGTGAATCTCTACGTCCCTTCAACGTTGCATTGGAATGAGAATGGAGCGGCGCTCACGCTCACCCAGGAGGGCGAGTTTCCGTTTGAGGATCGGGTGGCATGTTCCGTGACCAGCTCCCAGCCAGCGGATCTGACGCTCAACTTCCGCATACCAGCATGGGCGCAGGGCGCGGAGATTTTTGTGAACGGAGTGCGGCAACAGGAAGTGGCAGTGCCGGGGCATTTTGCCGCGATACGACGCACATGGAAGAACGGGGATCGCGTTGAACTTGAGCTTCCGCTAAAAATGCGGCTGGAGCCAATCGATGCGCAGCATGCCGACACGGTGGCGTTGTTGCGCGGGCCGCTGGTGCTGATGGCGGTGAAAGAAAAAGAAGGCGCGCCGCTGCCGCAGTTGACGCGCGCCGGGCTTTTGGGCGCCAGACGCGTGAGCGAGCGGCAGTGGCAAGCGACTACGGCAAACGGACCGGTAACGATGCTGCCGTTTACATGGTTGGGTTCGCGACCCTATACGACCTATTTGCGAGTGAGCTCCTGAAATCACGCTGCTCCAAGGCAATTGGCTTGAAAGGCAACGGATAATGAAGAGCAAGCCGGGGATTTTGGCGACGGGAGCCGTGCTGCTTTGGCTGCTCGCGCCCGTGGTGGGCCAGGAGCCGAGCTTCCCGGTCGTTTCCGTCGTCGATGCCGATACTATCGCCGGCCGCCCGGTGCAGCTGGATGACAAAGGAAAGCTGCTGCCGTGGCCGATGGCGGACAACACGGGCTATTCATATTCAGCGTATGCGCTGAGCCAATGGACGATTCTGTGGGACCAGTACAATCGCCAGCGGCTACCGTGGTTCTACTGTTGTTTCGACTTTGACCGCACCACGTTTGAGCTCGAGCCCGATCCGCACTGGGTGAACTCGACCGGCTATCTGCGGGCCATGATGGAAGGATTTATCGAACGGCTCTATCCGTACACAGGCGATCCCCGCACACTCACATTTCTCGAGTCGTTTGTGGACTACGAACTCGAACATGGCCTAACGCCCGAGGGCTACGCATGGTCCGGCGTTCCTTATGCTTCAGCTAACCCTGGCGCGACTCGCTACAGCGGATGGAGCAATATGGGCGAGGACTATCTTGAACCGCATGTGGTGGGCGCGGATGGCTACGGGTATCTCAGGCTGTATGAGATGACGGGCAACACCAAGTACCTGCGCGCAGCCATTCGCTGCGCCGAGGCTTTGGTCAAGAACTATGCGGAAGGCGACGCCAATCACTCGCCATGGCCGGTACGTTGTTACGCACGCGACGGCAAAGCGCCGGGCGGACCGTTTGGACCTTACTCGGCAAATGTCATTGAGCCCATCATGCTTTTCGATGAGCTGATCCGGCTGGGTCAGGGCAATGTGCAGGATTACCAGCGCGTCAGGGCCGCAGCGTGGGAGTGGTTTAAGAAATATCCGCTGACCAACAACGTGTGGGTGGGCTATTTCGAAGATACGGCGCCCACCATGGAAAACATGAACCAGGTGATTCCGATGGAGTTTGCGCGCTATGTGCTGTTGCATCCTGACAAGGACCCGGAGTGGCGAGAGCACGCGCGCAAACTTATCGACTGGGTAAAGACCACGCCCAAGTGGCCCAAGTACATAGTGCACGGCGCGACGGTCACCACCGAACAGGGCAATGGCAAAGAGTTCTGTTGCAACCTGCCGAATCAATGCTGCGACAGCCACACGGCGCGACTGGCTGCAGTGGAGGCGCTCTACTACGCCGCGACTGGAGACGTGGCCTATCGCGAAGAGGCCTACAGATCCTATAACTGGGTGACTTACTTTCAGGGCCTTTCGGCAGCGGCGCATGCGCCCTTTACCGGACAATGGTGGTTTACCGATCAGTACGCCGACGGGCCGCGACGAATGATGGATGCCTTCTGGGCGGTGCCGGAGTGGGCTCCTGCCGACGAGTCGCATCTGCTGGGCTCGAGTTCAGTGGTCACCAGGATCCATTACGGCAAAGGCTCGGTTACTTACGCGACATTCGATCCACAGAGTAATGATGTGTTGCGGCTGGATTTTGTTCCGGAGTTTGTGACCGCCGAAGGGAAACAGTTGGAGAAGCGCAAGAATCTTGACCAGCCGGGCTACACCTTCGACGCATCGACGCATGTGCTGCGAATTCGCCACGACACGGCACGCGAGATTGATGTGCAAGGCGCAGGTGGCGCCGCTCCGGTGCAGATGATTACATTCGACGATCCTCACCTGGCGGCCGGCACCGTGCTCAGTGGCGAGTATCCTGCCGGCGCCATTGATTGGGATGAGGGTGAATGGAAGATTGGGGTGCCGCACGGCGGCTTCGGCACCTTTAACTTAACGCTCAACGATCGCAAGGCTGAAAGCGCCGGTTTCCGATTTTATTGGCCACGCTACTTTGTCGG
>JASHVU010000317.1 GCA_030044455.1 Acidobacteriaceae bacterium
CAGTTGGAAGCCGCGCAAGTTATGGAGATCGGTGAGCGCGTCGCGCAGCGAGAGATCGCGTACTTCGGTTTCCATTGCATTGATTCGCCGCGCGAGGTAGATCAGGATCGCGGAACTGATTATGACTGCTACGGTGCCGAGAGTGGCTGTCGTGTAATAGGCCGGCATGCGGTTTTCGATGATGAAATGTGCGCGTAATGCCTCGCGAACATAGGGCAGCGCAAGAAGGAACGGCACCAGAATCCGGGCCACTTTGCTGCCCGACCCTTCTCCAACGAAGATATTGAGGATGCCTCTTTCGGTTCTTCGCATCATCAGGACTGTGCTCACCAAAAGCAGACAGAGCATGGTTTGCGCCGAGGTTGGCACGGGCGTCTGCGAGTCAAATATGTGCGAAATTGCGATGAAATGTCCTGTAGCAACAGTCAGGACAACAGCCGCCTGAAAGAGCGCCAGAAGATCGGCCACGGCCACCAGGGCAAATCTGCGCACCGAGAGAAACATCGCAGCGGTCCCAAGTGAGGCGAATCCGAGTGCGGATTGCATGGCCATTCTGCTCAATAAACTGGGCGAAGCAGGCTGACCAAGAACCACAACTGCGTCAATTCCGAGCGAAACGTGAAACGAATATTCAAGAAGAACACCCAACGAAAAAATTGCGACAAAGCCGGCCAGCAGAATTGAAGTGATGCGGCGGATTCCAGAATTGCGAAGATGAGAAAGAGCCAGGCTTAAGCAGGCGAGCGCAGTCAGAAGCATTGCCTGCAGATTCATGGGATTCCACTCGGGGAAGATATCCGGGTCAATCGCATGAATCATCCATCTGGCGATGTTTGTAAGAATAACGAGAGCTGTTACGCCAAGGATGACACGCTCAGCCCCTGCCAGCTTATCGCTGATCTCGGAGTCGGGTTGGTTGCAAGGCAGTTCCTGGGGCAAATTGTACACCGTTCGAAAGTAATCCCGGAGATGTTAGCTTTAACAGAGGTTTAATCTGGCTCCGCCTCCAGTTTATCGCGCCATCATCGTTACCAGACTAGAAATGTACCCCACTCTCATCCCTAAAAAGTGCCAGCCCTGATCCATGCACGGGTGATTCTCCTCAACTCTTTCGTGTTCTTTCAGCCTCCGGGCATCGCCATCGCCTCTTTGCGCTTGATACACTCTCGATTGGCCGTCTTTTCACGCAACCTGAGCTAAGAATGATTTCTCCCATATCGACAATCAACGATCTGTTTCTCCACCTGAGCGCGGCGTCAAATCCACGCGCCGTGCTCTGGCAGGATCCTTCTGGCCAATGGCAGCCAATTTCTTCTGATCAGATCTACCAGCGGGTGCGCGCACTTTCGCAGACCCTGCTCTCGTGGGGCGCAAGTAAGGGCGATCGCATTGCCTTGATCGGCGAAAACCGCTGGGAGTGGGCAGTGTCGGATTTCGCCATCCTGGCCATTGGCGCAGCTGATGTGCCCATTTATCCCACGCTCACCGGCGAACAGGTTGCAGTCCTGCTGCGCGACGCCGATTGCCGCATTGCCATTGTGTCAACGCGTCAGCAGTTCGACAAGCTTAACTCTGTTCGCGAAAAAACAAATCTCGAGCGAATCGTGATGATGGACTCGCCCGCACCCGAGGGCGCGATTGCCATGAGCGGGATTCTTGCGGACGCGGATGCGGCCGGCGGCGAACGAGATCCTGTCTTCGACGCCCGCGCCCGTTCCGTTGCCCCGGGCGATCTGGCAACTCTCATCTACACTTCCGGCACAACGGGAGAGCCCAAGGGCGTTGCGCTTACGCACGGAAACATCGCTTCAAACCAGAATGTTGCCGGGGTCGATTTTCACTTTGACTCAAACGACGCCTGCATCTCATTCCTCCCGCTTTCACACATTACTGCCCGCGCCCTCGACTACGTGATGTACAACTACGGCGCACAGATCGCCTACTGCTCGCAGTTCGACAAGCTTCCCCAGGCCATGAAGGAAGTGAGGCCCACGGTCATTGTCGGCGTTCCGCGGGTCTTTGAAAAGATTCGACAGGCGGTGGAAGAAAAATCGAGCGTTTCGCCCGTCAAAAAGCGAATTTTGGCCTGGGCGCTGCGCGTAGGCGCGCGTTCAGGCGGCACAGTCTACGCCGGTGGACAGCCGTCGTCGCTTCTGTGGAAGCTCGCAAACAAGCTGGCTTACTCGAAGGTGCGCGAGGCGTTCGGCGGCCGTGTACGCATATTTATTTCGGGTGGCGCACCCCTGGGCATCGATACCGCGCGATGGTTTGCATCGGTCGGCATCGCGCTCTGGGAAGGATACGGACTTACTGAGACATCGCCGGTGATTGCCCTCAATACGCCTGTGAAGCAAAAGATGGGCTCTGTGGGCGCGCCTCTGGCCAATGTGGAGTTGAAGTTTGCCCAAGATGGGGAATTGCTGGCGCGCGGTCCTTCAGTCTTTGCGGGGTACTGGCAGAAACCGGCCGTCAATGCCGAATGCCTCGACTCCGAAGGGTGGTTCCGCACTGGCGACATTGCACATCTCGACCAGGACGGATTCCTCTTTATTACGGATCGCAAAAAGGAGCTGCTGAAGACGTCGGGCGGCAAACTGGTGGCTCCGCAGCCAATCGAAAACAAGCTCAAGAATTCCGTCCTTGTCTCCCAGGCCGCGCTGGTGGGCGACAAACACAAGTTCGTTTCAGTCTTGATCGCGCCCAATTTTCAGGCGCTTGAATTGTGGGCACAAAAACAAGGCGTCAAAGCGAGCTCGCGGGAAGAACTGGTGCGCGACAGCCAGGTGATTGCTCTTTATGGCGAACTGGTCCACGAGGTGAACAACGGACTGGCTAACTTTGAGACGCTCAAGCGGTTCCGCGTGGTGGCGGATGAGTGGACGCAGGAATCGGGGGTGCTGACCCCCTCAATGAAGCTCAAGCGCCGTGTGATTACCGATCGCTACGCCGGTGTGGTCGCCGAACTCTACGCCGACGAAGCAACTTCACACGGCCTATAGGTTTACCCAGGCGGCGTTCAAAAAACATCCGCTTGTTCCACAACGCTTTTATACCGCGGAAGAACGGCGCACCCCAGACGCCGACCGCCAGAATGCTGCCAAAGAGAATCACTGCATCGATGCTTTCCCGGCCGGTCGACCAGTAGGCATCCGGCTCCAGATTGAGCCAGAGCGCGAACTCGTCCAGCGTAAGCGCCGCACCCACCCCGTAACTCACCGCCATGAGTCGGCTCAAGAAGATCGAAGTAGGCGAGTGCGATCGGCCCAGGTCGAGCAACCAGCCATAGCCCACCAGCAGCAGAATCAAGATTCCCCAAACCAGATGGTGGATATGCAATCCCCGCACCACCACCCATTGGAAATGCCCTTGATGGTTCACGATCCGGTGAACCAGAATCCGCACGCCCAGAAAGGTAATCAAAAAAGATACTGAGGCGATAAACATGCGCCGTCGCGGCCGGTCAGGGATGGTTGTGTGAACAAGAAGACCGAGGCGTGTTAACTGCAGCAGTACCAGCAAAACGATGACTACTACGCTGACAAATGCCAGCAGCAGCAATGCTCCAATACCAGGCATGAATCTATTGAATCACGCGAAGGCGGGCTAGTGAAAGCGCCGGTCCGGACTCCGGGCCTGTCTTTGATCCATGATCCCTGACCCCTGATCTCTGAACACTCGCCGCCCCGTGACCAGGCTCACGATTCACCTTTACAGGGCAAGGTAAACTGTTTAAGGCGTTAAGAGCGGCGGTCCCATCCCCGTCGGACGCATATTCTGAACAGTGAAGCACAAGAGGAGAATTTGACGATGCGAGTTGCACTATTGACCGGCGGCGGCGATTGCCCCGGATTGAACGCTGTAATCTATGCAGCCGTGAAGAAGGGCATCAATCACTATGGAGATGAATTCATCGGTTTTTTGAACGGCTGGCGCGGCGTGCTCGACAACAATTTCATCCCGCTTACGCTGGAAAACATCGACGGCATTCAACTGAAGGGCGGCACTATTCTTCACTCATCGCGGACCAACGTGAAGAAGATTCCCGGCGGAATTGAGAAGGTGCAGGAAGTGCTGAAGGCCAACAAAATCGACGCGCTGATTGCCCTGGGCGGCGATGATACCCAATCAGTGACGCTCTTCCTGAGCGAGAACGGCGTGCCTTCAGTGGGCGTGCCCAAGACGATTGACAACGATATTAGCGGTACCGATCAGACCTTCGGCTACGATACGGCCGTGTCGATTGCCACCGAAGCTGTGGATCGCATCCATACCACGGCCGACTCGCACAACCGCGTGATTGTAATCGAGGTGATGGGCCGCGACGCCGGCTGGATCGCTTACGCTTCAGGCATCGCGGGTGGGGCTCACGTCATTCTCGTCCCTGAAAAGGAAATCGACATCGATCATGTCTGCGCGCTGCTCAAATACAACTATGATCACGGCAAGCACTACGGTGTAGTGGTTGTTGCCGAAGGTTGCCACCTGCCGGAAGTCGGACAGGTTGCCGATGCCACCCAGGTTGATTCCTTTGGCCATGCCCGGCTCTCGGGCATAGGCGAGGCTCTGGCCGACCTGATTGAGAAGAAAACCGGCTACGAAACCCGCTCAGTGAACCTGGGCCACACCCAGCGTGGCGGCGTTCCCACGGCGTACGATCGGGTGCTGGGCCAGCGTTACGGGCTGCACGCCATCGATATGGTGCACCAGAAGAAATGGGGCCGCATCGCGGTTCTGCGCGGAACCGAAATCACCGATATCACCATCAAGGAAGCGATCGCAACCAATCGTCGCCTCGACCAGCGCTTCTTCGACGTGATTGCGGACCTCGAAGCCAAGGTCTAGGTGGTCAATCAGGCTCAATCAAAAGCCATCCCGAGTCGAGGGATGGCTTTTTGTTGTACTTGGCATTGAGATTCACATCATGCAATATCGTCTTTACCAGCCGGCCGATTTTGCGCAGCTCTACGCTGTCGAGGAGATCTGCTTTCAACCGCCCTACAGGTTCAGCCGGTCATACATGCGCCAGGTCGTAACCAGTCCTGATACCGCAACCTGGATGGCCGAAGAAGGGGGTACGATCACCGGGTTCGCAGTTGTCGAAAGGTCACTTGAATCGAATCCGTCCACTTCGTACATCCAGACGAT
>JASHVU010000318.1 GCA_030044455.1 Acidobacteriaceae bacterium
ACGTGGTCGCCGACGGCGAGATCCTGCTTCAGGATCGCTTTGTGCGCGCGGACTCCCTGGACCGGTAATACGCAGCCGACGATTTCGGCAACGGTCGAGTTGCCGTCAGTTGAGAGGAAAAAGCCGAGATCGCCAACCTGTCCGCCCGCGTCGCCATAAAAGCTGGTGTGGTCGAGAACCACTTCGACTTCGTCGCCGGCTTTGGCTGCAGGTGTTCCGACACCGTCCTTCACAATGGCGAGTACTTCGCAATTGGTTGAGATGAGCTGCTTGTAGCCTTCGAAGACCGTTCGGGGCAGATCGCGGAAGACCGGGCTGGCGGTCTTTTGCGCGCCGCCTTTCCAGGAGGCGCGGGCGCGGGCCTGCTCTTCGGCACGAGCCTTCTCGAAACCGTCGTGGTCGAAGGTAATGCCGGCGTCGCGAGCCGCATCAACCATAAAGTCGAGTGGCAGACCGAAGGTTTCGTAGAGGTGGAAGGCGTCTGCTCCTAGGACGAACAATCTAGCGTTTTTCAGCCGTTGCCACTCCTCAAGAAGCGGCCTCCCTATCGTTGGGGCAAGACCTTGGGCAATTGCCTCTTCAACTTCGAGAGTCTTCAGCCCTAGGTGAAGCATTGCGGCCGTACCGATTTCAAACCTTGAGTCGATCTCGGAAGGCAAAAGCTTCTTTAGGTCCTGCCGAAATTTCCAAGCCCGTGCTTGGTTTTCATCTCTTTGTCGGATGAGGAGCAGGTCCCATTCGTGGGACCCCTGAGCGAGAACTCGTGCAAACTGCTTCTCCTCCGACTCGACCACTTTCGCCACGCGCGACGCCGAATCCTTCAGCTCCGGATAAGCCCCGCCCATCAGATCGCGCACAGCAAACACCATCTCAAACAAAAACGGCTTCTCCTGCCCCAGCAAGCGTCCGTGACGAATTGCGCGGCGCATGATTTTGCGCAGAACGTACCCGCGGCCTTCGTTCGAAGGTAGTACGCCGTCCGAAATCAGGAATGTTGCCGCTCGCGCGTGGTCCGCGATGATGCGCAGGCTCGCGTTGCCAGTGAGGCTTCCCTCAGGGGCTAAAGCCCCATCATTTTTGGAGCCGTCATCGGCACGACTAAAGTCGTGCCCTTTCAAATCTTCGCCTTCAGCCGCAGGGGCTGAAGCCAGCCCTTTTTCTTTGGTGCTTTCGGCGGGAGTGAACTCGCGCCCCGATACGTGGCCTGCCGATGTGCCGACCTGCTGACTGGCTGACTCGCTGACTTGCCCCGTGAGCGCTTGAGCGCGAACGATCAAAGGCGTAAACAAATCCGTCTCAAAATTGCTAACCTTCCCTTGCAGCACCGCGGCCACGCGTTCCAATCCCATGCCGGTATCTACGCAAGGCTTGGGTAACGGAGTCAGCTTATATGTGGTCTTTCCGTCCTCGACCACGGCCAACCGATCAAACTGCATGAAGACCAGATTCCAAATCTCCACATACCGCGCATCGTCCTGCCCAAACGGCTTATCAACTCCCGGCGTCTCTGCCGCCTCGATCCCCATATCGTAGAAAATCTCAGAACACGGCCCGCAGGGGCCGGTCTCGCCCATCTGCCAGAAGTTGTCTTTCAATCCGTACTGATAGATGCGCTCTTTAGGCACGCCTGTCTCGATCCAGAACTGCTCGGCCTCGTCGTCCCGCGGAACCCCGTCGGCGCCCTCGAAAATGGTCACGTAGAGCCGGTCTTTGGGAATGCCCATCCACTCCTCGCTGGTCACCAGCTCCCACGCATAGGCGATTGCATCGCGCTTAAAGTAGTCGCCGAACGAGAAGTTGCCGAGCATCTCAAAGAAGGTGTGATGGCGGCGGGTAAATCCAACGTTTTCAAGGTCGTTGTGCTTGCCGCCGGCACGCACGCATTTTTGTGAAGTCGTCGCCCGCGAGTACTCGCGCTTCTCGGCGCCAAGGAAAAGATCCTTGAACTGGTTCATCCCGGCGTTGGTAAAAAGCAGGGTGGGATCGTTGGCAGGCACCAAGGACGACGAGTGCACACGGCGGTGCCCCTTCGTCTCAAAAAAGCGCAGAAACAGCTCGCGTATCTCGTTTCCCGTGCGGTATTGCATGGCTCTTTCAGTGTAACGGGCGGCGGCGTTGCACCGAAATCCTTGCGCCACTCGCCGCTACTCTTCGCCCTGCTCGGCGTCCATGCTTTCCACCGCGGTCAGCGCCTCCTCCGGCACGTCCCATTGCCGCAGCACTTTGTATATCGTTCCGGTCGAAAACCCCGCCGCCACCAGCCGCCGCACCACCCGCGCCGTGTCCTTCGGACTCTCAGGCTTTGGAATGCGTTTTCGGCTTAAGTGTTCGCGCGCCAACGCCTCTTCGTTGGTCCCGCCGTAGCGCGCGTCTACCGTCTGTTCAATGAGCTCGGGTTTCAGGCCCTTCTGCGCCAGGCCCTGCCGCACTCTCCGCGCCCCCAGCTTCTCGTTTTCCTGGCGCAGGCGCGCGTAGGTCTCGGCATAGGACTGATCGTCCAGATATCGCTGCTCTTTCAACTTTGCGACAACTGCGGCAATCGCAGCCTCGCCGCGCTCGCCAATCTCCGAGCGTTGCTGCATCAGCCGCCGCAGCTCTTCCTCGGAACGCATGTGCCGCGCCAGTGCCTTCACTGCGTACTCGTAGAGCGCGCTCTCGCTCAGCCTCGCCTGGACTCTTCCGGCTCTCGACCTAAACGCCACCGCGCCGCCTCCGTTCGTCTGCATTCGCGCCGATGCATGGAGTGCTAAATCGTGGACCAGGCGGCAGTGCTATGGCACCAGAGTCCAATCCCTGGCGTCTGTCGGCAGCGAATGAAGACGTGCCCTTTCAAGGCAGATCCATTTGGACATCTCTCAAATGTCGCCTATATCTCAGCCACGAGCTCGATTTCAACGAGGGCATCTTTCGGCAGCCGCGAAACCTCAACCGTGGAGCGAGCCGGCGCAAGGCGGCCTTCGCCGCCCAGATAGTCATCGAACACCGCATTCATGAGTGCAAAGTCGCTGAAGTCCTTCAGAAAGACCGTCGCCTTCACGGCGCGGTCAAGACTGCTTCCCGCCGCCTCAAGGACGGCTTTCAGGTTCTCAAGAACTCGAGTGGTCTGTTCGGTGATACCGCCGGAAACCATGATGCCGGTGGTAGGATCAATAGCAATTTGACCGGCTGCGAAGATGAGATTGCCGGAGCGTATAGCTTGCGAGTATGGGCCGATGGCTGCGGGTGCAGCCGCGGTGGCGATCACCTGCTTGGTCATAGCAAGATTCTAATCCGAGTCAAAACACCGCGGGCTGCCCAGTTATACGAATTGAGCAGTCAGGGGTGCAGGGGATTCAGGTTCAGCCGACGTTGAGGTTGGCCAGGATTCCGCCGCCCATCATCATCGCCAGCAACCAATACGCGGCGTTGATAGCAAACAGCTTGGCAGGTCGACGTTCGAATATGTGTTCGGTGAACATCACAGGAGCCATGAAGCCGGCCCAGCAAATAGCGCCAATATAGAGTCCCTTGGACATTGCTGTCGCGTGATACCACATGACAACATGCGCCAGCACCATCGAGAGAATCAGGTCGGCAATGAAGGATGCAACCAGTGGAAACCAGGCATTTTTGGGTTTCTCACCCTCCGGAATCCCGACCAGCACTTTCCAACGAGTCTTGAAGACATAGCCATACCAGAGAGCACCCAGCAGCCATTGTGCGATTGCCGAGTAAAAGACTGCCAGTGGGCTGACATGGAAAATCTGCATGCGAGAGAACCTCCGATTTCGATTTTCGATCCGGCTCCCTGAGACGGATGATCCAGGGAAAATGCAGCCAGCGCGTGCCAGTCTAAAAGGAGTCGTGTGAACCATTTGATGGGGGGTGACGCCGAAAGTCAAGGCAAATCGCCGATAAGGAACCGAGGTGCACAATTGGCGCGCATCTGGCGGGAACGCTTTTGAATCAACGCTTTTTCAGCGCTTCAAGCTCTTCGAGCGTACGCGGCCAATCGGAACCGAGCAGGCGCGAAAGACTGCGATCAGCCAAGACCTTTCCGCCGGTCTGGCACTCGGCACAGTAGTTGGTTTCATTATCGGCATAACGAATGCGCTGTAGAGGCTTGCCGCAGCGCGGGCAAGGCTGACCGAAGCGGCCGTGCACCGCCATATCCGGCCGGAAAGCCGTGACGCCTTCAGGGAATTTTTTCCTTGCTTCGGACGAGAGACGCGAGGTCCAGAGATCGAGCGTTTCTCGCGTCGCAGCGTAAAGGCGTACCCACTCTTCATCTTTCAACTTGTGGGTAAGCGCGATGGGAGAGAGCTGAGCCGCGTGAAGGATTTCGTCAGAGTAAGCGTTGCCGATTCCACTCACAATGCGGGGATCGGTGAGGGCGCGCTTCAGGGTGCGGTTTTCCTGGGTGAGGGCGGTTCGAAAACCGGCAAGGTCAATTGAAAAAATCTCAACGCCGCCGGGGTTGAGCGATTGCAATCCTTCCTCTCCGCGGACGACATGCAACGATGCGCGGTGCTTGCTGCCGGCCTCGGTCAGCGTTAAGGCGCCGTCCAAAAAGTAGAAGCCCGCGAGGGCGCGGCCGGCGAGCCTGGCGTTTGCGGGCTTCCAGTGCAGACGGCCGGCGATCATGAGGTGAAGCACCAGCCAAAGATCTCCCTCGACGCCGATGGCGATGCGCTTGCCGATGCGGCGTAGCTCAGTGACTTTGCAGCCCTCAGTGCTTGAGAGCGGCGGATCGAAGGTGCGCAGCAGAAATGGACTGGAAATGGCAACCCGTTCAAGCACACGGCCAATAATGCGTGCTTCAATTGCGGTGATGTAGGCCGTGATGTCAGGCAATTCGGGCATGTGGTTACAGCTTGCAGGGTGCGGACTGAGTCGCGCAACGGGTTTTTTGACAACGCGATCCCGCGCGAGAGGATCAGGACCTGGGCAGGCTTTCATCAACATGCGAAGTGAGAATCGCGTTATCGATGAGGCGGGTTGAGCCGATGTATGCAGCGACGGCGAAGAGCGAGCCGGAAGTTGCGGTTTTGAGTGGCTCGAGCGTTGACCAGTCGACGAGCTCGATGTAGTCGATGCGGACGGAATGCTCGGCGGCGAAGGTTTGTCGAGCGGCGGCGATCAATGTGGCGGCATTGCGCTCGCCGGCCTCGAAGAGCGATTCGACTTTGCGGACTGCGCGGCTGAGAGCCAGGGCCTGATTCCGTTCGGCTGGGCTGAGATAGGCGTTGCGCGAGCTGAGCGCCAGTCCGTCGGGTTCGCGGACGATGGGACAGACAACGATCTCTGTGCCGATACGCAGGTCACTGACCATGCGGCGGATGACGGAAACCTGGGCTGCGTCTTTCCGGCCGAAGAAGGCGCGGTCGGGCTCGGCGGCGATGAGCAGCTTGGCGACGACGGTGGCAACGCCGCGAAAATGCCCGGGGCGGGACTGGCCGTCGAGACGTTTGCTCAGGCCTTCGACTTCAACGAATGTCGCCGCGCCAGTTGGATAAAGCTCTTCGACTGCCGGCGCGAAGACGACGTGGGCGCCTTCCGCTTCGGCGAGGGCGCAGTCGGCTTCGAAGGTGCGCGGGTAGCGGGCGTAGTCTTCATTGGGCCCGAACTGCGTGGGGTTCACGAAGATTGAAACGGCGACCGC
>JASHVU010000319.1 GCA_030044455.1 Acidobacteriaceae bacterium
TAATCGAGAGCGCGGCTGGTGTTAAGGTATTGCCGGCCAACTCCGAACGGCACTTGATAGAGAGCGTTGAAGGTGAAGCGCTGCCGGGTATCGAATGGGGAGTTGGAGTAATCCATCAACATCGGGATCAGGTTGGTTTCGCGGAAACCGCCATCTCCCGTGCTGCCCAGCGGCGTGGGGGCATCGTCGAGCGAATGCGCCCAGGTGTAGGTCGCCAGCAGGTTATAGCCATGCGCCATGCGCTTTTCGATCTTGGCCTGCAGGCCGTTGTAGGTGCTGGCACCGTCATAGGCGGTGTAGGAGGTTCCGCCGAAGTCGGGCAGAGGACGTGCGTTCTGTGTGCTGTTAGCAGGAGCCTCGTATGCCAGCGATCCATTGGGATCGGGGAACACCTGCATGTGACGCGATTCGTTGCCGACGTAGCTCAAGGTTGCGGCAAAGTCGTTGCCGATCGCGCGCTCGATGGTGAGGTTGTAGTCCGTGGTGTACGGTGTTTTTGCCGTCGGGTCGGAACCACGCAAAGCCAGATCCTCCACGTCCGATGCGAAGCCGTTGGCCACAATCGTCGCAAAGCCGTTGGCGATGGTGATGCCGTCGGTGGGGCAGTTGAAGGTTCCGCAACTGGCGGACGGGAAGTTGGCTTCGTACTGGAAGGGATAGTTTTCTCCCAGGTTGGGATAGTATCCGATGCTCTCCAGACCGCCGTAGAAGATGCCGAATCCGGCGCGGAAAGTGGTGCGGGTGTCGGGCGAGAACGCAATACCGATGCGTGGCGCAAAGTTGGCCTTCTGCGACTTAACAATATGCGGATCGCCGGTGTAGACGAGCGCAATATTGTCTTTTGCCAGAACGTTGTCGAAGCCGTACTGCGCGATGATAGGAGAGGCATAGCCCTTGGCTTCGGCAGGAACCTGGTACTGCGCCATCCCGCTGCCAAAGCCGGTGGTCGTATTCAGCGTGGAGGGGCCAGTCATGTTGTAGGAGGCCTGGTAGCCGCCCACATCCTGATAGGGCTGGAAGTGCTCCCAGCGAAGACCGAGATTGAGAGTGAGCTTCTGGTTCAGCCGCCAGTCATCCTCGAAGTAGACAGCGTTATTCCAGCGGGCATCGCCGTTGGTGACTTCGTTGGAAAGACCTGCGCTGTTCTGCTGGTCGAGCAGGAAGTCGGCCACGCCGTAGCCGGTGTTGGGAGCATTCAGGTCGCTGGTGTACTCACCGCTATAGTTGTAGCTGCCGCGGGATTGCTGCGGCTGCAGAGTTGAGAAGCGAATACTCTCAAAGCTCACGCCCGCCTTCAACGAGTGGTTGCCTTTGATTTTGGTTACATTGTCGATGATCTCGTACACGTTCTCATGCTCGTCGGTGGCGGCCCAGGTGGGGCTGCCGAAACCTGAGATGCCACCAATTCCGACCGCTGGCAGGCCACCGTTCAACGGAGCAGATGGGATTCCGCCAAAGCCCTGCGTGGAAGCAAAATTGAGATCGGATGCGTTGGGCTGAGAGAAGCCCGTGTGCAGATAGGTGAAACCGAAGCGGGCTTCGTTGGTGAGGGTTTGGGTGAAGACGTGCGTCTCAGAGGTCATGAAGCTCTGCCCCATATCTTTTTGCGGGCCGTCGTCTCCAAACCCGCCGCCGTCCAAAATGTTGCCGAGCGGTGGAATATGTAATCCCACCTGGTTCCAGTAGCTGTGACGCGAGTATGCCGTATCCTTGGGGCCGATGTTCCAGTCCATGCGCAGGTCCCACTGGAAGGTATCGTCAACAACCGGCCGCAGCTCGGTGTAATTGTTGTAGAGCAGTCCCGCCGTGGCGTTGGAGTTGCCTCCCGGCTGAGGGTAATAGCCGAGCATTGTTTGAGCAGTCGGATTGAGGGTAAGGTTTAACCCCTGGCTGTTGGTGCAATAGCTGCTCGTCACCAGGCAGTTATTGGTAATGGCCACCGGCGCAGCGTTGGCCGACTGATAGTAGAGCTGCACAGGAGCGTTCCCGGAGAGACTTGAGTTGAGGATCTCAGAGAAGTCGCCGGCGCGCTCCATGGCGTCGGGCACAGTCTCCGTGGTGGTTTCGCTGAAGCGGATGCGATTGGCCTGAGCGTCGCCAAAGAGAAAGAGCTTGTTTTTGAAGATCGGGAAACCGAGAGTGGCGCCGAACTGGTTCTCGTGATAGGGGGGAACCGTGAGCTGCTCGGCATCCCAGTCGTGGATGTCGAATGCCGTATTGCGGACGTACTCCCACGCGCTGCCGTGGAAGTTATTGGTGCCCGACTTGATGCTGGCGTTAACGACTGCACCGGCGGAGTGACCGAATTCGGCGGAGTAATCGCTGGTCTGGACTTTCATCTCGGCGATCGCGTCAGGCGGGGGTTGGACGACGAAGCTGGCGCCGTTGTAAAAGTCCACCACGTTGGCGTTGTTATCGATTCCATCGAGGATGAAGTTGTTTTCCTCAGCGCGCTGACCGTTGGCGTTGAAGTCACCCTTGCCCTGGCCACGCGTGCCTTCCGGCGGATCGGCGCCGGCCGCGAGTTGTGCGACATACAGCCAGTTGCGGCCGTTGAGGGGAATGGAGTTGATCGTCTGGGTATCCATGGTTTGCCCGACCGAGCTCTCCTGGGTCTGCATCAGAGGCTCTTCGGTGCTGACCGTGATGGTCTCAGTCGTCGATCCTGCCT
This sequence comes from Acidobacteriaceae bacterium, assembly GCA_030044455.1. Lineage (GTDB taxonomy): Bacteria > Acidobacteriota > Terriglobia > Terriglobales > Acidobacteriaceae > Telmatobacter. The sequence goes on from JASHVU010000319.1 coordinate 2,672, forward strand.
TGAGGGCAATCACGACGTTGAGCCGCTGCTGAATGTTCAGGTGAAGGTTGGTCTGGGTGGTGGTTGCGAAACCGGCAGCGCTGACAGAAACGCTATAGTTGCCGATCTTGATAGGGGAAAAAACGTAGATTCCGGAACCGTCAGTTTTGGTTTTGAGAACCGAGCCTTCGTCTACGTTGGTCAGGGTAACGCTGGCGCCGCTAACGACGGCCCCAGTCTGATCCTGAACGACTCCTGTGATGGTTCCTTGATCGAGTTGGGCGAATGCGAACCGCGCTGGTATCAGGAACAGCGCGGAGACTAGAACGAGCACCGATAATTCGCGTCGAATCTTCATCGTTGACCTCCTTGCAAGTTGCGTATCCGCTCGGGAATCTGAGGGATGACTGCTTTCAAATGAATGAGACAGACAGGCGTTGGGGTGTACTGTGCTTGCGTTTGCGTCGGAATGTAATCGATTAAATCAGGGAATTTTCCGACACGGACAGGAATCTATACCGGTGATGAAAACGTTGTCAAGGTGTTTTTTTACAATTATTATTAAGCCGTTAGGGCTCCGCCTGGAACGCGCAGGCCGTAGAATCGATTTAGTTAACGTGCATCCCCAGAGGTTGTATGCCGGTCAGCATCCGCGACATTGCCAAACTCGCGAGCGTTTCCAATGCAACGGTTTCGCGGGTCATCAACGGCTCAAGCCTGGTTACCCCCGACACAACCGAACGCATTCAACGGATTATTCAGCAGGTGAATTTTGTTCCCAACCGGAGTGCCGTTCACCTCAAGAACGGGAAGAGCCAGATCTTCGGGGCCATCGTTCCCGACGTCACAAACCCGTTCTTTATGGACCTGGTGAAGATTTTTGAGGGGGTGCTGGTTGAAAACGATCTGGAACTTCTGATCGCCAACACAGACTTTCATCAAACGCGGACACAGCGGTCAATCCATCGCATGTTGCTTCGCAGGGTTGATGGCGTCGCATTCCTGACTTCCGAGCTGGAGACAGCCGCGCTTGAATCTCTGGTACAAAACCGGATCCCAGTTGTCACCACTGACCACTATCGGACCGCGCCGGGGATCAGCGATATTGTGATCGATTTCCGCAACGGCATGTGGCAGCTGATTCAGCACCTGAAGGACCTGGGACACCAGAACGTGGGCTTTATCGGGGGCACCGATGGGCTGGCAACCTCGCGCATTCGCCGCGAATCGTTCATGGATGCAGTCGTGAAATGCGGTATGTCGTCGCAGGATGCATGGATCGTGGCGGGGGA
>JASHVU010000320.1 GCA_030044455.1 Acidobacteriaceae bacterium
CCGTCTCCGGTGGCCCAAGATGGCGGGCAGCCGCCTGCCGCACCGCAGTTGACGCAGTCGACCATTCAATTTGAAGATGCGACTGAGAGCGCAGGCATCGATTTCACCGATAATTTCGGGTCGGCGAAGCTGGGATCGCTGCTCGAAGGCACCGGCGCGGGCTGCGTCTGGTTCGACTACAACAATTCGGGACTGCAGTCGCTCTACGTTGTCAGTGGACGCCCGCTCGATGACTCGATGCATCCGTTTCCGCTCAAGGTGAAGCCGAATCCTCCGCCGCATAACCATCTTTATCGCAACGACGGCAACGGCCACTTCACCGACGTGACTGACCAGGCGGGTCTCAACCCAGACATGTATTCCGTCGCTGTGACCGCGGCCGACTACGACAACGACGGCAACGAAGACCTGCTGGTTACGGGCTACGGCAAGGTAGTTCTCTACCACAACGACGGCAACGGCCACTTTACCGATGTTACCGCGAAGGCCGGTATCAAAGTGGATGGCTGGGCCATCAGTTCTACCTGGCTGGATTACGACAAGGACGGGTGCGTTGATCTGTTCGTGGGACGCTATGTAAAGTTCGATCCCACCTACCGCGCCTTCTATGCGCCCACCAATTATCCGGGGCCGCTGGATTATGAAGGCGAAACCAACATGTTGTTCCACAACAACTGCGACGGGACGTTTACCGATGTGACGGAGAAGTCGGGCATCGGCGCATATGTGGGGCGCGAGATGGGCGTGACTGCGGCGGACTTTGACAACGACGGATGGGACGATATCTACGTGGCCAACGACCGGACAGAGAACTTTCTCTTCCGCAACAAGCATGATGGAACTTTTGAGGAGGTCGGGAACGACACGGGCACGGCCTTCGGGCAGAATGGCGAGTCGACGTCGTCGATGGGGCCCGTTTTTGCTGATTTTGAAGGGCGGGGGCTGCTCGACTTGTGGGTGACGGACGGCCACTACAACCGCTTTCTGCGAAACAGCGGAAAGCAGAGTTTTGAAGACGCAGGCGCATCGAATGGCGTCTCGCAGGCCAATGCGCAATACGTGAGTTGGGGCACGGGCGTTTACGACTTCGACAACGACGGTCAGCTTGACATCCTCATCTTCCACGGCGGACTCATTCACCTCATCCCGCAGGAGCACTCGTTGTTTCGGGGGCTTGGCGACGGGCGGTTCGAGGATGTCTCGCGCGATGCCGGCCCGGTGTTGAGCGAGCGCACGGTAGCGCGCGGCGCATGCTTTGCCGACTACGAGAACAACGGCAAAGTCGGCGCCTTTGTGGTGAATCTCGGCGCCAAAGCAACCCTGGTAAAGAATGTTTCAGCAGGTACTGGCCACTGGGTTGAGATCAAACTCGTTGGCGGCATGCGCGCCGGTGACCAGGGGGTTGCGTCCGGGCCAGATGCAAAAAGCAATCGCGACGGCATTGGCGCGCGCGTTGAGATTGTCGCCGCGGGCAAGCGCCAGACAGCCGAGCGCGTCGCTGCGAGCGGCTATCTCTCGCAGAACGACGGCCGTCTGCACTTTGGACTGGGTGCGGCAGCAACTGTGGATCAGATCATCGTGCGCTGGCCGAGCGGGCGCGTACAAACGCTCAGCAACCAGGCTGCGGATCGTGTGATTACGATCGAGGAGCCCAAATGAGAGGGCCACTCACCATTTCACGCATGTTACCTCGTCGAGCTGTAACTGCGATTGCCGCGGTGACAGCAAGCGCACTCTGCTTCGTGATTTGGTCCGCACTCGCGCCAGCGACTCATGCCGCGCAGGATGAAAACGGGCTTGAAGTCTACGCATCGCCGCTTGAGATCGTTGTATCGCCGGATGGCGCGAGGCTTTACGTGCTCTGCCAGGACAGCCGCGAAGTGCGCGTGCTCGGCGCGGTAAAGCATACGCTCGTCAAAACCATCCCAGTTGGCCGCGTGCCGCGCGGCATGACGCTTTCGCAAAACGGAGACCGGCTTTACGTTACAAACTCATGGGACGACACGCTCTCGGTCATCGATACGCGGGCGCTGGCCGTGATCGCAACCTGGCCCGTCGTCGGCGAACCCTCCGGCGTAGTCACCGATCGGACCGGGAAACAGGTTTTTATTGCGAATCGAATCACGAACGACGTAGCCGTGCTCGATGCCCAGACGGGCGCTGAAGAAAAGCGGCTGATAGCGGGGCGCGGAGCCAGCTATCTCACACTCTCTCCCGACGGCACCCGCATCTACGCCACGCATGTTTATCCGAACCCGCCGCCGCTTCGCACCGGGCTCGAAAACCGAACTCCGCCTCAATCGGAGATCACGGTAATCGACGCAACGCGCGCCACGGTAATCGATCGCATTTCGCTCAAGGCAATCACTGGCGTGTTTCACCTGGCCATTACAGCCGATGGGCATCTAGGAGCGGTAGCGGAATACCACCCCAAGAACATGATTCCTCTTGCCCACCTTGAACACGGTGGCGCATTCGCCTACACGCTCACTCTGTTCGGCGCCGATGTAGGTGCACCAATCGAAGTTCCTCTCGACGAACTTGATCGCTACGCGTCGCAACCCTTTGGCGTGGTGTTCACACCCGACAAGCGCGCTCTCTACGTCTCTATTGGCGGCTCGGAGTGCGTACTGGCCATCGATGTGCAGCGTCTGTTGCATTTTGTTGGTTCGCATTCGCGCCCGGCCAGCAACTCGTTCGCAACCGATCTGTCAGCCAGCAGCAACTACGTCGTCGCGCGCATTGCTGTGGGCGCCAATCCTCGCGGACTTGCCATCAGCCGCGACGGCCGCTCACTGTTTGTGGCCAATCGCCTCGACGACACCATTAGCATCATCGACACGCGCACCAACCGCGTAGCTTCGACGATTGAGTTGGGCGACAACAAGCAGATTTCGGCGATGCGCCACGGCGAGCAGACCTTCTATACCGCGCGCTACTCGTTCCAGGGACAGATCGGTTGCTCAAGTTGCCATATCGATTCCACGTTCGACGGCATCACTTGGAACTTGGAACCTGACGGCTTTGGCCGCAACATGGTCGACAACAAGTTGCTTGAAGACATCAAAGACACCGAGCCCTACAAATGGAACGGAGCCAATCCGAGCGTCCCCGTGGAGTGCGGACCGCGCACCGAAAAATACTTCTGGCGTTCGGAACAGTATGACGACCGGACACTTGCCGATCTCGCCCTGTACATACTTTCAATGCCGCCGCGTCCCAATCGCTGGCACTCGCCCGACGCTGAATTGACTCCGGCGCAGGAGCGCGGCAGGGCCATCTTCGAGCGCGGCGTGGACAAGTTCAAAAAACCAATTCCGGAAAGCAATCGCTGCTCCTATTGCCACAGTGGGCCCAAAGGCACCAATCAGAAGATTTTCGATGTGGGAACGCGGAAAGCCAACGACAATACCGGGCTTTTGAAAGCGCCCATGCTGACAAACATCGCGCTCACGGCTCCCTATTTGCACGATGGCTCTGCGCGATCGCTCGAGGAGATCTGGACCATCTACAACCCCGAAGACAAACATGGCCGCACCAACGACCTGACCAAGGATGAACTCAACGATCTGATTGAATACCTCAGGTCCCGATAGGAGATGGCGTGATGAGAAAGTTCTATGCAATCGCACTGCTGCTGGCCGCCGC
>JASHVU010000321.1 GCA_030044455.1 Acidobacteriaceae bacterium
ACGCCTTCCTTCGTTTCTGGACTCGACTCGACGTCGACCTGTATTCCGTTTTTCGTCTGAATGTCGGAGAGCATCTCAGTGTAACGGGGTTCATGAGGCCAGGAGCCGTGACCAACAATGGGGCTATCCAAAATCGCGCGGGAGCAAACCAGAATCTCCGGTCTGGCACCCAGAAGCAGACCGCCAACCGATTGCGATTGTATCTCGTTCTTGTTTTGCTCCGCCTGGCCGAGGATGCCGCTTTTAGTAGCGAATTCCACCAATCCGAAAGCTACACCACCCGCGCCCAGCGCCAGGGCCACTGTGACCAGCAGACGCGCCGTTGTTCCCTGAGGCGGGAGCAATTGCAATCGTCCGACCCGGTCAGGAATGATGGGGACAGTCATGGCAATCACGATCAGCATAAACAGCACCATACTGCGGAAGTTCATCACTAGGTTCAGCGCTGCAAATGCAAGTATCAGCAAGACCGTGACTGCAAAATTCCGGCGTTTGTAGAAATAAGAGGCCACGAGCAAGGTGAGGTATACAAGTGCGGGCGCATAGCCGAACTTCCAAGAGAGTCTGCCCCAGGAGTCAGGATTGAGTTTCGAATACGCCAATGCGCTTATTCCGAGCGCAACGATGAAAAGCATTTTGCGGAAGTCACTCTTGCCCAGCAGAGCAACAAGAGCCAGGAGTTCCAATACGAAGAGAACGATATTGGAGTCGCCGCGTAGCCAGTTCACCATCGCGGTCTGGCGGTAGATGTCCGAAAGTATCTCTCCTAATAACCAAAGTCCAATCAGAAGCAAAATGGGGCGCATGGTGGGCTTGAACATCTCCCGTCCCCTCGCGACCATCAGGAAAGGCAAGAGCAGTGCCAGCAAGATCTCAGCAAGATAAAGTTCGCCAACAAGACGCAGGGAAAACTGACTGAGCAGTCCTGCGGCCAGGCACGCGGTGCCAGCCAGGAATCCAGCAGCATTGAAATTCCTGCGGATAACTCTTGGCTTCGTACGATTCCGGGGTCTCATTAGCATAGGGCTTAGCGCGTCCGATGAAGCAGGAGGCCACGGGCTTCTCCTTGTGCGGCGTGTCCATTTCAAGTATCGATTTAGGACGTATACAGCGCGAGGCCGGCAGCCGGCTATTTACTCCCGGTCCTGACTTGGCTCTGAGTAGTAGTCGGAGTATTTACGGCCGTAGTACTCGGAATATTCGGGTGCCCTCAAGTCGACGGCATTGATGGCGATGCCGAGGAAATGCGCACCGGTACGCTCCAAAAGATCGATACTGCGCTGAGCAACATGCCGTTGCACGGTGCCGTAACGCACCAGCAGGATGATGGAGTCGGCCAGGCGGCTAATTACCTGAGCGTCAGTAACAACCAACGTAGGAGGCGTATCGATAATTATGAAGTCGTAGTCGAGACGGAGGACAGCAATCAAATCTTCCATCTGCTTCGATCCCAGCAGCTCAGACGGCAAGGGCGGAGTAGGGCCAGAGCTCATGATGTGAAGATTCGGCATCTTAGGCCATTCGACGATGGACTCCTTGAGGGTGGTCTTACCGGAGAGTACTGAGGACAGCCCCTTTTGATTGCCGACACGGAAGCGGAGATGAACGGTTGAGCGGCGCAGGTCGGCGTCAAGTACCAGCACCTTCGATCCGCCGAGCGCCAGCGTAACGGCGAAGAGCGTAGCAATTGAACTCTTTCCCTCAGCAGGTCGCGAGCTGGCGATCATGATGACCTTGGGAGGAGCTCCCGGACTTGAGAGGAAAATCGATGTTCTCATCTCGCGTAGAGCTTCAGCAATTCTCGACCAGCTTTTGCCTTGGGCCTTGGAGGCATGGTCTACGTAGGTCTCAGGACTGATCTCAGGCGTCTTGACCGCGGGAATTGCAGCAAGGAGAGGATAGCCGAGACCCTGTTCAATTTCGCCGATCGTCTTCAGGTTGATGTCCATGCCCTCGAAGAGAAGAGCGAGGCCGAAGCCTATCAACAGTCCCACGCCAGCGCCGATCGGCAGGTTAATGATGCCACGTGGGAAGCTGGGACGGGCTGGAAAGTCGGCGTTATCCACCTCCTGAATCGAGGTAGTATGCAGACCAGAGAGAATGCCGGCTTCCTGCAAGCGTTCCTGCAGCCCGTCATAGAGAAGGCGATTCGATTCGTAGTCTTCAAGCGCGAATTCGAATTTAGCCATCTGTTCGCCTTTCCCGAAGGCCTCCTGTTCCTGGGAATCGAGGTTTTTGCGCTCCATTGTCTCGTTTTGGACCGCCGCCTGGTACTGCTTTTGGGCAGAGGCTACGGCGGCGCGTTCTTCCTCGGCAATCTTGGCCTGCAACTGATCGATCTGTTTCTGCAGCGCCTGCAGCGGAGGATATGCCGTTCCATAAGTCTTGTTCATGGAGGCGTATTGGCTCTGCAGTCCGAGGAGGGTTTCCTTGCTTGCCAGCAACTCGGGATCAGTGGCGCTTGCGGTGGCATCGATCACGTCCGGCGACGAAGACTGGATGGCATTGTAAAGCGCCTCTTTCATCATGCGGTCGACGCTGGCATCGGCCGACTGCTTGATCATTTCGTCGAGGTTCGTGACCAGGATGTCGCTATTGCCCGATGTATTAGCCCCCCCCGATTGCGTGAAAACGGTCAGACCCACCAGCCCGAGATCCTTTTGGTATGCGATCATCTGCGCCTGGCTCTTCTCAAGATTCACTCGCAGA
>JASHVU010000002.1 GCA_030044455.1 Acidobacteriaceae bacterium
GAGCCTAAGAAGTCTGCCACGCTCCGGGAGAGCGTTAGCGTGCAACCGTCGATGCTCGCATGGGTGTCAGAATCTTCGCGCACATCATTCCACTTGTAGCGCCCTCCGGAGCGATCAAGGTTGTCCACAATCCATTGTGAGGTTACTTGCATGCTCGGTTCGTCTGCATTCTGCGCTTGCTGGGGAACGACGGGACGCGCGATGAAGAGCGCGACAGTGAGAACCAAAGACTTCGTCTTCATTCATTTCTCTCCTCGTTATCAGAATCGTGGCCGTTTCGAAGCCGGGAAACCATTTCGTCAATCACTGCGGGGTAGCAAATGGGTCATTGGGCGACGCCGACTGCTGCTATACAAGCCGAATCAAGTGGCGAACAGCTCTCAGCACTCGTGATGCGGCCGCTGCGTCGTTTGCCCACAACAGCCCTCATCAATGGGGTATTGCCGCACTTGTCCTTGGTTTCGATGTTGGCGCTATGCTGCAGCAGCGATTGAACGGTAGCCGTATCACCCTTGCTTGCTGCATCTAAGAGCTGCTGGTCCAGGTTGCTTGCCCCGCTGGGCTGCTGCGCCGGCGCAAGGCAACTCGCGGATAAGAGAGCCACGAACATCACGACATAGCAACTTACTCGCACAAGAACCTCCAAACCTGAAAATGAATGCTTCCGCGAGTCTTCACCCGCTCGACGCTACTGGTGCGTTCCTGATCCTTCTTGATGTGGCTGGTGAAAAAGTCACGGGCCTGTAGGAGGGCGGTTACCGGGGGAAGAGGGATCGTCTGGGCACCATCCGGCATGAATACCGGCCCCATGGCGCAGCGGACAAGGATCTTGACCCTTAGTCGAACCGTGACAACGAGAAGATTGACTGATGCCTCCATACATTGGCCCTGTATTCGGTCCCGCCGCGTATGGTTGCGACAGAACGCTGAAATTTAGAACAGACCGGAAGGACCCAGTAGATATGACGCCCGCTATGACGCCCCGATAAAATACAGCCGCAATAGAAATTCGGGGAGAGCAGTATTGGAATGAGAACGATATACATAGTCTACAAAAACGTCGTTAGCTCATATAGAACAAAATTGCTATATGAATCTAACACTTTGGTGCAAGCAAACCAAGATGCTCGAAGTTGGCGAACGTCACGATAATTAGGTGAGGATTGGTTCAAGCACAATATTCTTCCCCTATCCAGAATATTGAGAGTATGGAGGCCGCGTGATCGCGGATATTCTTTGACCCTGCAGGCCTAATTGTTTTTGGGGTCAGTGAACTGGCCTGCCCGGTAATTTGTACAAGCGTGAGTGTTAGTGTCGCGCATTCGCCCACACGGAAGTGTCGCAAAACCGGCAGTAATGGAACGGTAACGTCCTAGCAGGCGGTCAATCACACCGAATCAGAATCCGGGCTAAAACGCATGGACAGGTCAGGGGGTATGGCTGCGCCGTATGTGTGGTCGCCTACTCGGAAATTTGACGATTCTTCGCCTGCGTGCTGGGCAACAGCAACATTTGTTCTCTCAATTTCGCACGTTTATTCGCTCTTCTACGTCATTCACGTAGAAGTTCTGCCACAAAGAGCCCTCACATGCAAGCTAGTACCGTGTCCGTGTGAATGAGTAATGAAGTTTCCGTCGAGCTTGCTTGCGCGTGAAACCCCACTCGATTTTGGTTCCGTTGCGGTTGAGGCGACGGTCCCAGGCGCGAACCTCGTGTCGCAGTGTAGTCAGATCGCCAAGTCTGCGTTTGCCGAGGCATTGGCGGCTGAGCAGGCTGATCTCGATCTCGGCTTGGTTCAGCCAACTGCCATGTTTGGGCGTGTAATGGACCGTGAAGCGATCCCACAGAAGGCCGCCTAACTTCTCGCCATAGCGTTCGTTGAGCGATTTGCGCCGGTGCGTATTCAAGTTGTCCATCACCAGATGAATGGTTCTGGCCTGCGGATAGCGGGCGACGATCTCCACCATATAATCGGCGAACTCGGCCGCGCAGCGATTGGGTGTGGCTTTGGGGAAATGCCGCCCCGCCTTGGGCTCCACGCCGCAAAAGACATTGGCCGTGCCACAACGCTTGTACTCATAATCGCGCCGCGCCAAGTGTCCTGGCCGAGCAGACGAAGGAGCGCGAAGGTCGCGATGCAACACTACCGGCTTTTCATCGATGCAGACCACAGGTTCCTCCTCCGAAAGCGGCTTTTCGTATAAAGCCAGAACATCTTCCATGCGACGGATGTACTCCTCATCCAGCCGCGCCACGCACCACATTTTTTTCCCGCCACGGCTTCAGGTCGTGGCTCTGAAGCAGAATACGAACCGTCTCCGGTGCCACATGCCCAATCAACTTGCGTTTCACCGCCTCCCGGGCAATCAACCGCACCGTCCAGCGCGCCCGCCCCGCTGGCGGCGGTCCACATACCATGGCGATGATGCGCTGACTCTGTTCGAAATCCAGCAGCGGCTTTTGGCCCGGACGAGGCGCATCGTAAAGAGCCCGTTCCAGCCCGCCCTCCAGATAGCGCTTGCCGATCGCCCAGGCCACCTTGGCCGAGACTCCCAACCCGGCTCCGGCCTCCACCGTGGACCGCCCATCATCCATCTGCCGAAGCACCAGAGCCCGAATCACCACCCGCACCGGTTGTACTCCGCCGCTCAGCATCTCATCGATGTGCTCGCGTTCCTGCCGCGAAAGCCTGATCTGCAATCCGTTATGCCATCCCATGCTTTCGCTATAACTCTCGCCCGCGCCCCGCAAAAGTGACAACCTTGATTACGAATCTACGAAGTCACGGTACTAGTTCTTTACTGTGCGCGTCATGACTTCGGCAGCTTCGTGCTGGCGAAGACCGGAAATCTGAAAGCGGTCATGAACGCCATGGGCCACGGCGATGTAAGAAGCGCCATGGTCTACCAGCACCCGGAGGGGGAAATCATTCGCAACGCGTTAAACGCACGGCACATTTCGCGGCCCACCGTGCCCGACGA
>JASHVU010000322.1 GCA_030044455.1 Acidobacteriaceae bacterium
CGGAAATCCGATGGCCAACGGAACAGTTTTGTTCTACCAGGCGCTCTATGCGTGGACACCGCCTTGCGAAGTGCACACGGTTTGCGCGCAGGGCGTGCTGCTGGCATCGCAATCGGCCACGGCGACGACAGCGATTGATGGGAGCGTGAATTTTGCGCCGGCCTCGATACCGGGCGTGGCAACGGAGTTAGTGGGAATTGCGGCGACGGGAAATACGGGAACGGTGAGTGTGGGGATTGAGACGGTGGTTAGTGACGAGTGATCAGTGGTCTGGGGTCAGGGGTCTGAAAGAGCAGCAGCATGATTGCCTGGCGCCTCGGGGCTCGCGGTCGTTCCCGCGAGTTGGTTTTCGAGCGACGCTTGGAATCCTTTTAGCGCTTCGATGCCTTTGGTGTTGTTAAGAGAGCTGGTCTTGTATTCTGCGAAGAGACTCTTTGCGTCGCAGACGGCCTGCTCGAGCTGGCCGTGAGTTGCAAGTGCGGCAATACTGTTGATGCGGGCTTTAATGCTCAATAAGAGGATCCACTCATTTCGCTTCCGGCGGTTAAACAATAGCCAACAGATTTTAGCTCCGTCGGAGTAGCCGAGTTTTGTTTTCATGGGAATCAGATTAATCGCTCCAAAGAAGACGCACGCAACTGAGAGGGGACTACAAACAGTCTCCGCAATCGTGAAGTGAAATGAGAACCACAAGAGGACAGGCGCGGCGAGGAAATTTGCAAGAGGCCCTCCGATGCTAAATGCGAAACATTGCCAAGGGGCCATCCGGCCAGGAAGTTGACGAAACTGGCCGAGAACAAATCCGCTCGTAAGGCCTCGTTTCATCCCCCTCCATACCTGCACATCCCTCCGCCTAAGCAAAACAGGACCCACACGAACGGCTCGGATTTCAAATCCCACGATCGACCCCGCAGTAGCATGGCCCAGCTCATGAATAAAGGTAGCTGCAAGGAGAAACGCAATTAAGGTTAGCGCCGCGGTCCCGTAAAGAACGAGTGTGGAAAGCATGACCAAGTATTGCAAGCCCAGCTGAAGTCTCTCAAGGGAAACCTAACCTCAAGGAGCGAAGAGCAACTGCAGGTCCTTCGACTCGTCGCCAAGGCGACTCGCTCAGGATGACACACATATTGTTTTGAGTTCATAGCCAACGGCAAACGTCCAAAAGCTAGAAGCTAGAAGCTGCCTCTACGACGCCACCAGCGTTGGCCGGCGGCGCGGGGCCAGCAGCGGCTGAACCTGCTTGAAGGCTGCTTCTGGCGAGAGGCCGTAGCGGGCGCGAAGCTGATCGACTTTACCGTGCTCAATGAATTGATCGGGCCAGCCGATGCGCACCACTGGAACCTTGCCGCCCAACTCTTCGAGCGCCTCGACTACCGCCGATCCGAAGCCGCCCATCAGAACATGATCTTCGAACGTGACGAAGGCGCCTACGCGAGAGGCATAGCGGGCGAGCATTTCGCGATCGATGGGCTTGACGAAGCGGGGATTGATAACGGCAGCCGAGTAGCCGTCGCTCTCAAGCATGGCAGCCAGCTTCTCCGCCATGGCGTTCATGGGGCCGAGGCCGAGGATGGCAACGTCCGATCCGTCCTGCAGCACCTCGGCCTTCCCGATCGGCAGCGATACGGGTTCCGGCTTGCGGGCCACGCCGGCCACCGCGCCACGCGGGTAACGAATCGCCGAAGGCCCCGGAACATCGAGCGCCGTCTTTATCATGTCGGCCAGTTCGTCTTCATCTTTGGGCGCCATCAACACTATGCCTGGCACGGAGCGCAGGTAGCCGATGTCGAACAGGCCGTGATGCGTGGGGCCATCGTCGCCCGACAATCCGGCGCGGTCCATGCAAAACAAGACCGGCAGTTTTTGCAGCGCGATGTCGTGGACGATGGGGTCGAAGGCGCGCTGGAGAAAAGTTGAATAGATGGCGCACACCGGGCGAAATCCGCGCGTGGCCATGCCGCCGGCAAAGATGACGGCGTGCTCCTCGGCGATGCCCACGTCGAAGTAGCGCTTGGGATGCCTGGGGCGGAAGAGATCGAGGCCGGTGCCGTTGGGCATGGCCGCGGTGATGGCCACAATGCGCGGGTCCTTGCTGGCCAGATCGGCGAGGGTATTGGCAAAGACTTCGGCGTAGGTGGGCACGCCATCGGGAGTTTTACCGGTTTCGGGATCGAAAGGTCCGAGGCCGTGGAACTTTTTCTGGCCGTCGAGCGCCGGCTGGAATCCGCGGCCCTTTTGTGTGAGCACGTGGAGAAGCACGGGGTGTTCGATGGTCTTGAGAAACTTGAAGGTCTCAATCAGCAGCGGCAGGTTGTGGCCGTCGATGGGGCCGAAGTATTCGAGGCCGAACTCCTCAAAGAGGATGGAGGGCCAGAGCATGCTTTTTGCGGCCTCTTCCGCTCGGCGCACCACCTTGATGGCGGTTTTGCCGGCGAAGCGCTCAATGAGGCGTGCAGCGCGATCGTGCAGGTGCTGGTAGTGCTCGTTGGTGACGATGCGATGGAAGTAACGGGCCACCGCGCCCACGTTGCGGTCGATGGACCACTCGTTGTCGTTGAGCACCACGATCATGCGCCTGGTTTGCTCGGCGATGTTGTTCATCGCTTCAAACGAGATGCCGTTGGTGAATGCGGCGTCGCCGGCCACGGCGATCACGTGCTCATGGCCGCCGGCGAGATCCCGCGCCACGGCCATGCCCAAGGCGGCCGAAAGTGCGGTGCCCGCGTGACCAGCGCCGTAACAGTCATGCTCGCTTTCGGTGCGGAGCATGAAGCCGTTGAGGCCGCCGGGTTGGCGGATGGTGTCAAAGCGATCGTTGCGGCCGGTGAGCAGTTTGTGCACGTAGGCCTGGTGGCTTACGTCGAAGAGAATCCTGTCTTCGGGCGTATTGAACACCGCGTGCAGCGCGATGGTGAGCTCGACCACGCCAAGATTAGGGCCTAGGTGACCGCCGGTCTTTGCAAGCGACTGGATGAGGCGTTCGCGTATTTCTTCGGCCAGCGCCGTCATTTCCGCGGGGTTCAGTTTTTTTACGTCGGCAGGCGACTGGATGGACTCCAGCAGTGTTCCCATATTGTTCCTTCTCCCGGGGAGAATAAAGCCGGGAATCCAGGGAAGTGCGAAATCCCTGCAGCAAAAAATCTAGCAAAATGCCGGGTTTGGCAGCGAATAGCCCAGTGTTTAGTATACCTTCCATCGAGTTTCGAGAGGCCCAACGATTAGACGTTTCGGCAGTTGCGGAGTTGGGGGGACAGAGCGCATTCGACCACCGCTTTGGAGCCGGATTTCAGGCGCCTGCCGTGGCTAATTCCGCGCCGCAGCCGACCAGCCGAGCGTGGTAACCAGTTGAATCGCCAGTGTGTTCTCGTTGTGAGGCGTAGACGAGTTGTCTTTGTCGATTTCGTAATCGACCTTAAGAATCTGGAAGCGGTTGGGTCTGTACCCGGCCGCGGTTTCAAGAGAGCGCTCCCTATAGTCACCCGAGCCTCTGCTCATCAGGGGGCGGGTGGCCACATACCAGCGCGGGCCCAGTGATTGCTTAAACTCGGCGTAGCTGTCCCACTCAACGTAGGTGGGCACGACTGAATTCGGCATGACGAACTTTTGCACTTCAACCTGAACGCTGGAGTGGTTGCGGGTAAAAGAAGCATCGAGACCGAAGGCGCGGGCCGGCTCGCTACGCGGACTTACCCACCAGGAGTAGTAGCTTTCGTATTGCTTGTCGAGATAGGGTCCGCGGTAGCCTGAGACGCCAATGCGAAATCCCTGGTGGAGGGTGTAGCCCATACCGCCGGCCCAGTTTGCGTATTGGTCGTGGGCGAGAATGCTGCGCGGATTTGCAGGTGATGAGTTGGCAAACTGCGCGCGGCCGTCCCACTTACCCCGCGACAGGTCCATCTCTGCGCCTGCTACTGGAAATGTGGAGACCTCAGAGTAGTAGTAGCCGTATTCACCGGGAATGTCGACCAGGGGATTGTCGGCGTCGTCGTAACGCAGCAGAAACGATCCGAAGGCGGACGAGAGCTCTCCGGCCCGCAACAAGATAGATCCTTTTTCGCCGATGCGCGAATAATTGAGGCTGGCCTGCAGAATGTCTCCCTTGGCGCCAAAACCGGGGGCCGAAAAATCCGAGTAAAAGTAGGGGCGCGTAAAGAGCTGCACTGCGCCGGTGGCGAACCAGTTGTTGTCGATCTTCCAGGATGGATAAACGACGCCGCGGAAGCCCGCGGCACCCGGCACGCCATCTCGCGGCGCTTCTTCAAGAATGTTCGAGGTGGCTGCGAGCCCGCTCAGCGAGGCGCGAACATTGAAACCCGAAGACGCTTCCTGGGCGCGGAGAGGGCCCCCGGAGAATCCCGCGCACGCCAGCGACGCGGCAAGGCTTATGAGCAGCAGAGCGTGCTTCATTTTGCCACTGCCTCTGCAGGGGCGCCGGGCGCGTCCTGATGCGTGGCCGGGTTGGCTTGCCTGATTATGAGTGCGCGTGGAATGCTCACGAAGGCTTCGACCGCGCGCGGTTCGAACATCGTCCCCGAGCACTCAACCAGAATTGAAACTGCACGCTCGTGGCTCATGCCATTCCTGTAGGCGCGATCCGATGTCATGGCGTCGTAGGCATCGGCTACGTGAACGATGCGCGCGTCCACGGGGATGTCTTCGCCTGCGAGCCCTTTAGGATAGCCGGTGCCATCCCAGTTTTCATGGTGGAGTTCGACAGCGTTGAGATAGGGCGCAAAGCCGCGCACGCCCTCAAGAATCCGCCTGCCGATCACCGGATGCTGCTTGACCTGGGCATACTCGTCCGGGGTAAGCGAGCCGGGCTTTTGCAAAACTGCGTCGGCAACCCCGATCTTGCCGATATCGTGGAGGAGCGCGCCGATGCGGACGCGCTCGAGTTGCTGAGGAGGCAGGGCCAGCGCAGCCGCAAGATCGCATGAGAGCTGGCTCACGCGCGAGCTATGGCCGGCGGAATGCCGGTCGCGGGCGTCGAGCGCATTGGCCAGCGAGCCAATGAACTCGAGGTAAGCGGCATCAAGCTGCTCGCCTGCCTCGCGCACTGCCACTGCGGCACGGTTGTAGCTGGCGGTGAGCGCGCGGATTTCGAGAATGGACGAGGGCTTGTTGTTAAACTCGGGCAGAACGCCGGTTCGCGCGGCGTCGCGCAGTCGATCGACGACGGCGGCGATGGGTTTGACGATGGAGCGTGATGCGATGATGCTCGAGACGAGCAGAAGCAGCACGGAGACGGGAGCCAGCACGAGGAAGGCATTGTGCAACAGCGCCTGCACGGGCGCGGTGGCTTCGTCGACGTTGCTCAGGATGTAAAGGTCGTATCGGCTGCCGTAGGACTGCACCTCGAGCGACATCCAGTTTGCCCCGTGCAGGCGTAGATCGCATTCCTGTTTTCCAAAGCACGCGGCGAGCGCGCCATTGAGCTCAGCGGCCGAGGTGCCTGAAATGTTCGATTCGATCGCCTGGCCGTTGTGAACCAAAACCGCGGGCGAAGTGAACTCAGAGAAATTGAAGAACTCGCCCACCCCGAGCGAACCGAGATTGCCGTCCTCGGTGTCGACAGGGATCGACGCCACCTGGATGGTGCGGCCATGCAATTGAAGCAGTCCCGCGCTTCCCACCTTTAATGATCCAACGTCGATAGGCGTGAGTTGCCCGTCTGTGCGCAGTACGCCGGCCAACGGCTTGCCATTGGGGCTGGAAACCAGCAGATAGTCGAAGCCCATGTGCTCGCCAAGTTCACGCAATTGATCTTCAACGGTTCGGCGCGCGGAAGGGTTGCCGGCGTTCTGGAGCAGCAGTTGCATGCCTGCCTTCAGCGCCGGGTTTTCTCCTGCCACTTTTAGAAAGCGACTGCTCTCTAGATCGGTCTTACCGTGAATGCGCGCAATGGCCACCTGGTTCTGGCGCAGCGAGCGGCGCAATTCTCCCTTGACGGTGTTCTCGACCAGGTCCTGCGTCATCCAGAATGCAAACGCCAGCAGCGCAGCAAAGGGGACGAAGCAGATGAGGAAGGCTCGGGTGCGCAGGCGTGTGGTCATAAGGGCTCCGTAACTTGTCGAACCAGGCCGCTATTCTGCGGCATCAATCAGTTCGCGCTCTCCTCGAGTGGAATGAAGAAATCGGCACTGGCGTCGTGGCCGGCCTCAATCGTGATCTGTTTCTTGAAAAAACCTGCGGTCTTGTGCCAGGCCACAACGGTGTACTGGCCCGGAGGCACGTTTTGAATGTGGTACTGACCGGTAGCGTCAGGGTGAGCGTAAAAGCGATTGGGCGTAACCAGGATCGTTCCTGACATGTTGGGGTGCAGATGGCAGAAAATCTCTACGATGCCGGGCTTGGGGAACACGACCGTCCGCGAATCGCCTTTGTCATAACTTCCGAGGTCGAAGCTTTTGGCTTTTGAAAGCGAGAAGACGTTGTGAAAGATGGGATCCTTATTGGGGAAGAGGACCGAAGAACCGGCGGGAATGACAATGAGGTCGGGAGAAAACCGGCGATCGAGCTGGGCCATCTGCGCAGGCGGCGAATCGGGAATTGCGGCTGTCGGCGCGGCAAGCGGGCCCTCAAGATAAACCACTACTCGAGAGCGCTCGTAGACCAGCGGATCTTCGGGAGTGTCGGCGCCGAGCTTGACCTCAGTTCCGCGCTGGTAGACCGAGACGGCGGGGGTAACGCTGCGCCTGGTGAGTCTCTTTTTGATGAGGATGGTGCCGCTGATGGTTTCTGCGGGAGCGCAGATTGCGAACGCCGAAAGCGCAAATAAAACAAATGAATCTTTCCGCCGCATCCCACCCATCTCCGCGAAACGGTTCTCTGGTTGTGCCCCGCTCTACTACTACTAAATGCGTTATTGCCAGGAAACGCTGGCCCGGCCAAGACTCTGAGGGCCCTGAGACCGGCAATCCAGTTGCTGGCCGCCGGTGAAAAATGCGGGCCGATCAGAGTTGCTCACCGCGAAGATGTACTTGAGAACTCGCGGGGTCTATCTGAGATTGGAAAAATGGTACGTATGAGGAAATGAATCGGGGCCGCTGGTTCTATTCGACGGTATTACAACGCGGATGAATGTGCACTCACCCGTTTGTGTAGTGCGATTCCGCAAGGGTGGAAGGGCGTATCGAGCAGTGCACCCTGCCCGAGTTGTACGATGGGCATGGGTGCGTAAGCGCTCATACGTGGAGGGATAAGAAAGTGGCAGGCAAGTGGGTGATATCGGCGGCGATTGCTTCGGCGGCTGTGGCAGTTTTGGCATTGACAGGCGCGCAGCGGTCGGCCTGGGGGCAGTTGCCGTTCCCCTCGGGCGATTCATCGCAAACGACGCCCAACCCTCTGACCGACACGACGGTGAATCTGGGCAAGATTGTGCTATATGACCTTGAGGCACAGTTTGCCAAGGATGTGGCTGCCAGGGGCGGAGCTGCGTTTGCGTTGTGGTGCGCGCCGGACGCGGTTCTGTTGGGAAACGGGGCAGCACCCGTTGTGGGCAGGGTGGCGATCGAGAAGT
>JASHVU010000323.1 GCA_030044455.1 Acidobacteriaceae bacterium
GCGGTGGGCATGCGCGCGGCCATGACCATGGCGTCGTGTCCCGCGCCGCTCGCCATGCGTTTCACCGGCAGGCTGTGCGCCTCCATTGCTTCAACCAGGAAAGCGGTGAGCCGCTCGTCCATGGGTACCGAGGGCTGATCCAGCAGGCGTGTCGATTCAAGCGCAAGGCCGCGCCGATCCGCGATTTTGCGCGCGCAAAGCAGCAGCGAATCGAGAGCCGCCGTTCGCGCGGCATCGCTGGAGTGGCGCAGGTCGAGGCTCACTGTGGCCGCTCCCGGAACCACATTGCCGGCGTTGGGATCCACTTCAATTTTGCCCACGGTGGCAACGAGGCCAACGGTTTCCTGCGCGATACGTTCAACAGCAGCAATCCACTCGGCTGCGCCGGCCAGCGCATCGTGGCGCAGATGCATGGGCGTGGTACCGGCGTGGTTGGCGTGGCCGGCGAAGCGGAGGCTCATGCGTGTCTGGCCCACGATATCGGTGACGGCGGCAACGCTCAGATTTTCAGCCTCAAGAACCGGTCCCTGTTCAATGTGAATTTCAAGCATGGCGGCAGCGTCGGCGTCGAGTGCGGCGGCATAAATCTTTGAGGGGTCGAGGCCGTAATTGCGGATTGCAGCTTCAAGCGTGATGCCGTCGGCACCTTTGAGCGCGAGCAGCGCCGGATCGAAGCGGCCCGCAACGGCGCGGCTGCCGATGAAAGGCACGCCGAAGCGCACGCCCTCTTCTTCACTGAAGCCAATCACTTCAATAGCCAGTTGAAGATCACGTTGTTTTGCTTCCTCGACGAGCGCAATGCCGAGACAGACGCCCAGCACGCCGTCATAAGCGCCCGCATTGGGCACGGTATCAAGGTGCGAGCCAATCACGAGGCGTTTCTGGCTTGCGCCTTCAGGCTGCCAAAGTCCGTGCAGGTTTCCGGCGCCGTCGACCGTCACGCTCATGTCGAGTTCGATCATCTGCTTGCTCAGCCGGTCGTGAACAGCGTGCATCGGTGGAGTGAGAAATCGGCGCGTGATGCGGCCAGGCTCCTCGGTGAACGTAGCGAGGCGCCGGCACTCGAAGATCGCGTTTTGAGCGCGGTCTCTCATGCTCGTACCTGCTCTACGCCCCGCGGCGCGCCGAAAAATGTTCCGGCTGAGAAGACCAGTTCGCCGCGCAGCCAGGTCTCGCGCACCTGGCCACGGGCCTTTAGGCCCAAGTAGGGTGAGAGCTTATGGCGGAAGCGCAGGTCAGACTCGGAGATTGTCCATTCGGCGGCATCTTCAAACACCACGATGTCTGCATCGGCGCCTGTGAACAGCGCGCCTTTGCGGCCTTCGAGCCCAGCGAGCTTGGCGGGCGCAGAGGCCATCCACTTTGCCATTGACTCAAGTTTTACGCCGCGCGAGTGCATCACCCTCCACACTGCGGGCAGCGTAAGACCGAGGCTCGCAATTCCGCCCCAGGCCAAGTTGAAATTGCCTTCGTCTGGTGGAAACTTCATTTCAGGTGGGCATGGGGAGTGGTCTGTGACGATCATGTCAATGTCGCCGGCTCCAAGCGCTTCAATCAATCGCTCGCGATTCGCTGCGTCGCGAATGGGCGGCGCGCACTTGAAGACCGTAGCTTCATCTGGAATCTGTCCAGAGGTAAAGCAAAGGTAGTGGGCGCAGGTTTCAACGGTGATAGGAACTCCGCGCTCACGGGCTCCGGTGAGCATGGACAGAGCCTTCGCGCTCGATAAGTGAACGACGTGGATGGGAGTCGAGAGCTCTTCCGCAAGATGAATCAGCAGCGCAATGGCATCGACTTCGGCAGCATCGGGGCGCGAAGTTAGCCATGTGGAGTAGGCACAGGGGTCTGCGCGTTCGGCGTGAAGCCTGGCGGTGGCTGATTCCACAGGTTCCGCAATCTCGGCGTGCACCAGCAGCGGCAATCTAGTTCCGCGCAGTTTTTCGAGAGCCAATCGCAGATCGTTCTCATCCACCCAGGCAAAACCTTCAATCCCCGAGTGAATCATGAAGCATTTGAATCCCCGCACGCCCGCCGCCACAAGCCCGGGCAGGGAATCGGCGTTGCCGCGCACCACTCCGCCCCACGCCGCCCAGTCCACCCATGTCTTACCCTTAGCCGCGGCGCGCTTTGCTTCAAGCGCTTCAGCATCGATGGTTTCAGGAATGCAGTTGAGCGGCATATCCACGAGCGTTGTCACCCCGCCTGCCGCTGCGGCCCGCGTAGCCGTTTCAAAGCCCTCCCACTCGGTGCGGCCCGGCTCGTTGATGTGCACATGGGTGTCTACCAGGCCGGGCATCACGACCAGTTGCTCATAGTCGTTAAGCGTGGCGCCGGTGGGCAAATCATCCCAGGCACGCACTGAGGCAATCCGCTCGCCTTCTACCACTACGGTAGCCGGGCGAAGCCCGTCGGGGGTAAGCACGCGTTCAGAGCGGAATGCCTGCGGCATGGTGTATCTAATTTCGGTGACAGCGCAGCGTTCGGGCAAGACATTCAGTTGCCTTGATTCTTGAGGGCGCCTTCCGCCTCAGCCTCTCAGCCGGCTCAGCAGGTCCTGCGGATGGACGGGTTTGGCGAGGATCTCGAACTCGTAGCCCTGGGCGCGCGCTTTCTCGAGCAGATCGGCGGTAGCGGCCTGTCCTGAGAAGAGCAGAATTTTGATTCCCGGCCGAAGCTCGCGAATGCGAATCGCTGCATCAATGCCGTTGAGATCGGCCATGATCACGTCGGAGATGAGCATGTCCGGTTCAAAGGTCGAAGCCAGCTCAAGTGCCTTCTCTCCGGAGTAAACTGCGCGCGCTTCAAAGCCGCTCTGATTCAGGATCATCGCCAGGGTGTCGGCGATAACTCTTTCGTCATCGGCTACAAGGACTTTGTGCTTGATCTTCGTTTCGGTCATATCTCTTCAGTAGGTTTGAACTTGACGACGGGACGGACCTTGCGTTCCAGAACCTTGAGGCTCGAGCCGGGGGAGCATCGATCTTTTCCAACTCTTATCTCAATCATAACCTTCAGGGGTGAGTCGCCCGGAATATCTTCTCAACTCGCGAAGGAGCGGGCGGCGATTTAACCCCCTCCCGCCCCAATTCATCTGGGATCAACGAAATCACCTTAGACTTGCCAAGATCAACCGGGTCATGGAACGATGGCGAAGCCAGACAGGGATTCTTGGCCGCCAGGCTTCGAATATAGCCTGTGCAGCATCGCCCGAATTTTGCGTCCCAAATTCTGCGTCCTCAATCACGTGTTGCGTTGCGAAGCCCCGCGAGGCGCAGCAAACCTTTAATGAATTGCCCAAGGCGCATGTGAGGGCGCCGCAGTTGGCCTCCAGTAGCCGTAAAGTTAGCGGAGAGAAATAGATGCAGGAAACTGACCTCTCTAACCAGGCAACGGTTCTGGCTTCGGCCACCGACGCCATTATCCACGCCGAAAAGATCGAGAAGTACTACGCGCAGCCGAGCGAAAACCGAATTCAAGTGATTTCGGCGACGGATTTAAGCATCGTTCCGGGCGAGATCCTGGCGCTGCTGGGGCCCTCGGGTTCGGGCAAGTCGACTATGCTGCGGATGCTCACCGGGCTATCGAGGCCCTCGGCGGGCGAGGTCTATTGGCACGGGAAACCTATCTCGCAGGCAGAGATCAACGTCTCCATCGTCTTTCAGAGTTTTGCGCTTTTTCCCTGGCTTACCGTGCTTGAGAACGTCGAGGCGCCGCTGCAGGCCCGCGGCGTTGCGCCTGATGAGCGCCGCGAGCGAAGCATGCGCATGCTCGACACCGTCGGCCTTGATGGCTTTGAGGGCGCCTATCCCAAGGAGCTTTCGGGCGGCATGAAGCAGCGGGTGGGTTTTGCCCGCGCGCTCGTGGTTGAGCCCGAGGTCCTGTTCATGGATGAACCGTTCTCCGCGCTCGACGTGCTGACGGCCGAAAACCTGCGCAGCGAACTGCTCGAGCTATGGGCCAACAAGAACATGCCCACTCGCGCG
Source organism: Acidobacteriaceae bacterium (assembly GCA_030044455.1). Taxonomy (GTDB): domain Bacteria; phylum Acidobacteriota; class Terriglobia; order Terriglobales; family Acidobacteriaceae; genus Telmatobacter. The sequence goes on from JASHVU010000323.1 coordinate 3,984, forward strand.
GTCTTCATTGTGACCCACAACATTGAGGAGGCGGTGCTGCTGGCTGATCGCATCATCGTGCTGGGGCGCAATCCCGGTCACATCCGCACCGACTTCAAGGTGCAGCTGCCGCAGCCGCGCGACCGCAAATCAGAAGGGTTCACGCAGCTGGTCGACTACATCTACAAGGTGCTGACCAGGCCTGACGTATCGCCCGACGAGGCGCCCGATCATCAACATCCCGTCTCGAAGGCGCGCGACCAGCGCCAGATGAAGTACCAGATGCTGCCTCATGCCCGGCCGGGAGGCGTGGCCGGCTTGCTTGAACTGCTGCTCGACAAGGGCGGCTGCGACGACTTCTATCGCATGGCCGACGACCTGGCATTTGAAATAGACGACCTGCTGCCGATTGTGGATGCGGCGCAGTTGCTGGGCTTCTTGAAAGTGGAGGAAGGCGACGCTGTGATCACGCCCGCCGGCACTGAGTTTGCCAATTCAGAGATCCTGCGGCAAAAGGAACTTTTCCGCGATGCGGCAGTGAACAACGTACTGTTGCTGAGGCAAATTACACGCGCGCTGGAAATGAAGAGCGATCACACCATTCCTGAAGAATTCTTTCTTGATCTTCTGGACGAACAGTTCAGCGAGGAAGAGAGTCAGCGGCAGATGGAAACCGCTGTGGCATGGGGCCGCTATGCCGAACTGTTTGACTTTGATGCTGCCCGGCGGCGCTTTATGCTGCCCGACGCGCAGGGTGAGGAGATTGCCTCGGGCGGGGATGAAGAGTGAAGATCCAGCAGACATTCTCGCGTTCGCTGGTCGCGGTTCGCACCTGGCCGTTCGTCACCGATCTTTCGGTGGCACTTTGCGGGATGGCGGTATTTTTTGCCGTGGTGCGGATGGGCGCTTACTGGCTGGCCAAGCCCACCCCGGCGGTGTTCATCTCGCACTCCGTCGGCGCGCTGCCGCTCTATGCGTTTTACTCGATTGTGCGCATCGGCATCGCCTATCTGCTGAGCCTGGCCTTCGCAGTAGGGTACGGTTACATCGCCGCTTACAATCCCCGAATCGAAGCATGGATGGTTGCGGTCCTCGACATACTGCAGTCGATCCCAGTCCTTAGCTTTCTGCCCGGCGTGATGCTGGCCATGATGGCGCTGGTGCCGGGCCATCAACTGGGCATCGAAATGGGCTCTATCCTGCTGATCTTTACCGGCCAGGTCTGGAATATGGCCTTCAGCTTTTATTCGTCGCTCAAAAGCATTCCCCGCGAAATGATTGAGGCTTCGCGGATTTATCGCTACTCGGCGTGGCAGCGGTTCTGGCAGCTTGAGATGCCGTTTGCCTCCATCGGCCTCATCTGGAACTCGATTGTCTCGGTGGCCGGCGGATGGTTCTTCCTGATCGCCTGCGAGATGTTCGTGCTGGGCGACCGCGACTTCCGGCTGCCTGGGCTGGGCAGCTATCTGCAGACGGCGGCCTCGGCAAACCCTGTCGACCTCAAGGCGTTGCTTTGGGGGCTCGGAGTGCTGGTGCTGATTATCGTGGCCACCGACCAGCTCATCTGGCGGCCGCTGATTGCATGGAGCGACAAATTCAAATTTGAGCAGGTTGAGTCCTCAGACCGCGTCACTTCACCGATCCTCACCCTTCTTCAGCGGCCCAGCGTTCTCACAAAACTTCCCGTGCGGGCGTGGAACTCGCTCGAAGAATCGATGTACCGAAGGCTCTCAACCACTGCCGAGTGCCGCATCGTGCAACCAGTGGACGCGCCTCGCAAGCGCGCCGGATGGGTATCGATCATCGCCGGGTTGGTGGTCTGCGGCGCTGTATTGTGGGGGGCCTGGAATGCGCTGCACTTGATCCACGGGGTTTCGTGGGCCGATATGAGATTGCTGTTGCTGGGCGCGGGAGCCACCTACCTGCGCGTTACAGCGTCGCTGCTCATCGCCGCACTCTGGACCATCCCGGTGGGCGTGATGATCGGCTCCAGTCCTAACCTGGCGCGCATTTTGCAGCCCATCACACAGGTGATTGCGTCCGTGCCTGCCACAGCGCTCTTTCCCGTATTGCTGCTCGGTTTGATCCAGTTGGGCGGCGGCCTGGGCGTGGGATCGATCGCGCTCATGCTGCTGGGCACGCAATGGTACATCCTGTTCAACGTGATTGCCGGAGCCATGGCCATTCCATCCGACTTGAAAGAAGCGGCATCCGTGTATAAATTCACGCGCTGGCAGCGCTGGATCCGTCTGATTCTCCCCGGTATCTTTCCCTATCTTGTCACCGGCATGATTACCGCTTCGGGCGGCGCATGGAATGCGTCGATCATTGCCGAGTACTTCCACATCGGCGACAAGACGCTCCAGACGCTGGGCCTGGGCGCGCAGATCAGCGCTGCCACCGACCAGGGAAAGTTCTCCATCCTGCTGCTGGCTACCGTGCTGATGGCCACCATGGTCGTCACCATGAACCGCCTCGTCTGGCGAAAACTCTACCATCTCGCTGAGACACGGTATAAGCTCGAAAGCTAACCGGCGACGCTACAAAGCCGGAGATCCAGGTTGCTATGTTACGCGTTGGTCTTATCGGCTTCGGACTGGCCGGGCGCGTCTTTCACGCGCCTCTGATTTCGTCTGTCGAGGGGCTCGAGCTGGCCGCGGTTCTTGAGCGAGCTACTAACAAAGCGGCTGAGCGATATCCCCGCATTATTACTTACCGCTCACTCGACCAGATGCTGGCCGAGGGATCGCTCGATCTGTTCGTAGTAGCCACGCCGAATGCAAGCCACTTCGATCTTGCCCATCGCATTCTCAGCGCCGGCCGGCACGTGGTCGTCGACAAGCCGATGGCAATCGCCACGGCTGAAATTGCCATACTTATCCGTCTGGCTGCCGAGAAAAACCTGCTCCTCGCGCCTTTTCATAACCGCCGCTGGGACAGCGACTTCCAGACAATTCAGAAACTTCTGCATGAAGACGCATTGGGCCGTTTGGTCGAATTTGAATCGCGTTTTGACCGATGGCGGCCGACACTGCCCACGGACCGCCTTTGGAAAGTGGACCCTTCGGCCGGAGGCGGTGCGCTGCTCGACCTGGGAAGCCATCTTGTCGACCAGGCTCTCGTGCTCTTCGGCAAACCTCTGGCGGTGAGCGCCGATATCCGCTCAGAGCGGGACCAGAGCATCGCCAACGACTCGTTCGAGATTCGCCTGCGGTATTCCGAATTTACGGTGAAGGTGGGCGGAAACAGCCTGACGCTGCCTCCATCGCTGCGCTTCCACCTGCGTGGGACCAGCGGCAACTACTGGAAGCATGGCCTCGATGCGCAGGAGGCGGCGCTGGCCAAGCTGAC
>JASHVU010000324.1 GCA_030044455.1 Acidobacteriaceae bacterium
CGCCTCAAGCTGATGGATGAGGTTGCGCGCGACCTGGTTTACGGCGCAGCCAAGGCCGTCAATCCCAAGGTCAGGGTCATCATCAAGTTCCCCAACTGGTATGAGCATTTCCAGGCCGACGGCTACGATCTGGCCGTAGAGCCGAAGATCTTCGACGGCATATACACCGGCACTGAGACGCGCGAAGGAGAAATCACCGACCAGCACTTGCAGCAATACGAGAGTTACGAAATCATTCGCTACTTCGACAACGTAGCGCCGGGCCGCAACGGCGGAGGATGGGTTGACACCTTCGACACGCGCTATGTCGACCGCTACGCCGAGCAGTTGTGGGACACGATGCTGGCCAAGGCGCCCGAGATCATGCTCTTTGAGTGGAACAATCTGACCCAGCCCGCGCGCATCGGTGCTCGCCCCTGGAGCAGCCTTGACACCACGTTCACTGAAGCAGCTCTCGACAGATGGCATTCCGCTTCGGGCTCAACGCAACCGGCCACATGGGGAACCGCAGCCGGCTACGCACTCGATGCAGTGAATGCCGTTGTTCCCAAGCTGGGCAAGCCTATCGGCATCGCCAGCTACAAACCCTACCAGTCAACTGGCGAAGATTTCCTTCACAATTACCTCGGCATGATCGGGATTCCCATCGATCTTGAGCCATCGTTCCCCACAGGTGCAAAAACCGTTTTGCTCACCGAGTCGGCCAAGTACGATCCTGCGATTATCGCCAAGATCAAAGCGCATCTCCAGCAGGGCGGCAACGTGGTGATTACGTCGGGGCTGCTCAGCGCGCTGCAGGGCCACGGTATCGAGCAGATCGCCGAGATCAAGGCCACTGGCAACATCCTGAACGTAGATCATTACTGGGGAGCCTTCGGCGCGGGCGCCGGAGCCAGCCTCGGCACCACCCCACAGGTGCTGATGCCCGAGATCGGCTTCATGACCAACGATGCGTGGCCGGTTGTGCGCGGCACGGCAAATGGCCGCGGCGCGCCCATCGTCCTCATGGATCACTACTCGAAGGGCACATTTTATGTGCTCACCATTCCGGAAAACTTCAACGACCTTTATCTTCTGCCGCAAGCGGTGCTGGCGCAGATTCGCCGTTACGTGATGGGCGATTTTCCTGTTTCGATCGACGCGCCGGGAAAGGTGAGCCTCATGGCTTACGACAACAACACGTTTGTCGTGGAGTCGTATCGCGACGAGCCGGTCAAGGTGACGGTGACCGCCGATGGCACGCTTGCCCATATCCGCAACCTGGCGAGCGGAGCCGAGGCTGACGGCTCGCCGGTGGCTCAATGGCGCGGCAGACCAACCACGCCGCGGACAACTTTTCAAATCGAAGTACCGCCGCACAGCTTTGTGGCATTTGCCGAAGAGAAGTGAGAAGGATGGGTGTAGCGCCGGGCTCCAGTCCGGTTGTCGTGCGGGCGTCCCCGCCCGCACATGTCTCGCTGCCGATCCGCGGGTGCTCCCTCGCATTTTGGGACCTGGAATACCTCCAACCTCAACCAGCCAATTCGCGACGGTCGCGCCAGCGTCACTGACTCGCTGCCGGTTTGCATCCAATTTCCCCTTCTGCGCGCATACTATCTCTATGCGATGGGGAAGGTTCAACGGTTTCAATTTCTCCCGGATGTTACCAAAGAATAAATACCCCTCCCCCACTCCGCCTCACAGTCTCTGTGAAACTGTGAGGCAATCGTTGAAAACAAATACCTTGACAGCCATTACACTCCCAAAGAAGGGCAATGCGGAGTTCAAAAAATGGGCTCGAAAAGTCATTCTTGGCTCTATTTGAGCTGCCAATTCGCGTATTTCCACCGCCGATGCAGGCTGTATCAGATCAGGGACTAGTTTGAAAAGAGTGAATACTTTAAAAGGCCGTTGGCCGCGGCAGTCGCTGAGCTGCCGGCTTGATCCACGATCCCAGACCGCTGCCTTACCGCCAGACACCGATCCACTTGCGCAGCTGGCGCTGGCACGGCTTCTCAACAAAGTGCAGCGCACAAAGCGCCATGGCAATCAGCAGAACATAGCTGATCCACGGGTCAAATCGCGCCAGGTGCAGCCGATCGAGAATATGCGAGTTGTGGATCATGTTCCAGAGGTTAAAGTGGAGCAGGTAGAGGCAGTAGCTCGACTCGCCGATAAACACCAGCGGCCCCCAGCCAAAACCGGTCGCAAGCCAGTTGTTGCCTGCCAGTCCCAGAATGATGCAGCCGAAGAAGGGCATCAGCAAGCCGTCGTGCAGAATGGGATAGGGCAGGTGAGCGGCAAAGGTGAGCAAGGTGAATGTCGCTCCGAACCCGAAGACGCCGAGGATCAACCGCAGGTGGCTCGAGCGGTCGATCAATTCATCGAGCGACGCGATCATCACACCAAAGATAAAGCTGCACAGGTGCGGCAGCGGTGTGTATTTGAGCGCTTGCAGCCACGGACCCCAGCTCCAGCGGTCGGGATGCGAAATTCCGTCGGGGTTGAAGATGATGTAGAGGGTGCCGGGCACCATGCCCAGCATCCAGATGAGGAACATCTTGCTCAGGTGCGGTCTCAGTTTTTCGGGATCGGGTCGCTTCCACTTCGCCATCCACGGAAAAAGGAGATAGTAGAACGACTCGGCCGACATGGTCCAGGCTGGCGTGTTCAGAAACGTGGCAATGGAAGGGATCCAGCCTTGCAGCAGCAAGGGAGAAAGAACCATGCCCGTCCAGAACATGGCGCGGGTGTGGGCGCCGTATTCGAGAGGCACCACCTGCCAGGCCAATATCAGGCTCAGCAGGTAGATGGGGTAGAGACGAGTAAAACGTGCCTCGTAGAACCGGACGGCGTCAAGTTCTCCCGCCCTGGCTTTGGCTGCGTAGTTATAGGCCATTACATAGCCGGAAAGGAGGATGAAAAAGCTGACCGAAGCGTAGCCAGCGTTCACCACCGGCGCCAGAAAGCCGAACCATTTGGGATTGGAGAAGTGGAAAAAGACGATGTTGATGGCTGCAAAGCAACGCAAGCCCGTGAGGGCATTCAACCGTGCTGGCTTGCGCATCTCCACTTGCTGTTAGACGACTCCGGAAGGCAGCTACTAGCTTCTAGCTACTAGCTTTTAGCTTTTTCGTGCTGCGGTCTACCGTTCCGACTTCGCCCGGTCTGAAGTCGGGCCGCAAAGTCAAAACAGGTCACAATAGTTTGCGGAGGATACTTAGAACTTATCCGTAAATAGGTAGCGCCGGCCTCCAGGCCGGTTGTCGTGTGGGCCATCTGGCCCGCACCCGGGCGCTGGCGGCATAATCGCCGCCCTCACAACCGGATTCTAGACTTTCGCCACTTGAATGCACTATTTACGGATAAGTTCTTAGGAGCGCACCGGCACAATGAAGCTAAGAGCTAGAAGCTAGTAGCTGACAGCTGCCTTTACGCCGTTACCAGCGAGCCCACCTTTTCGCCCAGCACCACCCGGCGGATGTTGCCCGGCTCGTTCATGTTGAAGATGATCATGGGCAGATTGTTGTCTTTGCACAGGCTCACCGCGGTCAGGTCCATCACTTTCAGGCCAAGGCGCAGAATCTCCATGTAGCTGATCTCGTCGTATTTCACCGCGTCCTTTACCAGCACCGGATCGGCGTTATACACGCCTTCGACCTTGGTGGCCTTCAGCAGAACGTCGGCTTTGATTTCCATGGCGCGCAGGCTGGCAGCGGTATCGGAAGAGAAGAATGGGTTGCCTATGCCGGCGGCAAAGATGACCACGCGGCCTTTTTCAAGATGACGAACGGCGCGGCGCCGGATGTAGGGTTCGGCGAGCTGGTTCATGAAGACGGCGCTCATTACGCGGCATTGGACTCCGCGATGCTCGAGCGCATCCTGCAGGGCAATGGCATTGATGACCGTAGAGAGCATGCCCATGTTGTCGGCGCTCACCCGGTCCATCTGCTCGGCCTGCTCGGCAACGCCGCGGAAGAAATTGCCGCCGCCCACGACCACGCCAACTTCGACGCCCAGGTCGTGAATTTCAGCAATTTCGCCGGTGATCTGGGCCACCCGTTCCTTGTCGAGGCCAAAGCCGCGCTCGCCAGCCAGCGCCTCTCCTGAGAGCTTGAGGACGATCCTTTTATACATGCAGTTTCGAGTATCGCATAAAGAGCCTGCTCTTCCGTTTCCCGCTCTGGGATATTGGCTGTGAGTTTTCCCAGCCTGGGAAGCCGGGTGCGGATTCAACTGGCTAAGATGCCACGCGACGCCGAAAGGTTCCTAGACTAACTTCATTTGGCACTCATTTGCACTCATTGGATGGCAAGCATGGTGGTCAGAACCCAATGCAAGGGACGCGTGTGTATCGGCGTTTCAGTAGGCGACAACGATGTGAAGCGGTATTTTCCACAGCAGACCGAGAGCATCGATCTCGAACTCGATCATCTGCTGATTCGATGCGGATTGAGCCCCGGATTCTGGTGCGGGCACTCTGAGATCACAGACCCGCGGCTGTGCGCATGGCTAGAATCGAAAAACTTCCATTGGAAACCTGGCGAGGAGCCAGTCGCCCTGGCGATGATTCCTTCGGGCAAGAATGTGTTCCGGCTCAAAGCCTTTCAAGCCCGCAAGGGCAAGCGGGCGATTGTCGCCCACGAATTCGAAATGAGCGCCTGAGCTGAGGCTGGTGGCCTGAACCCAGCCTGACCACGCTCAAACTTTGCCGCCCCGCTTGCCATACTTTTCTCAGGAGCCGACCTAGCCTCGGTTGAGCTGAAAGCTGCGTCAATTGATAGACTCGGATTGCGATGACCATCAGCGAGTTGAAGGCATCAATCGAGCGGTGCTATGCCGCCGGACCGGCTGTCATCGGCGATGCGCATGCGATGGCGGCTTTTCTCGAGTTGCGGGGGGCGATCGAGCGCGGTGAAGTGCGCGCGGCCGAGCCGGACCGGGCCGCGCCGACAGGCTGGCGCGTGAACGGCTGGGTCAAGCAGGGAATCCTGCTGGGATTCAGGCTGGGCGTTCTGGAAGAATTGGCGGGGGCCGGCCTCTCGTTCGTCGACAAGAACACCTACCCGGCGAGAATGTTTGGCGCGAGCGACGGGGTGCGCGTAGTTCCCGGCGGCTCATCGATACGAGCCGGAGCTTATGTTGCGCGGGGCGTGGTCTGCATGCCGCCCATGTACATCAACGTCGGTGCGTATGTCGATGAGGGCACCATGGTTGACTCGCACGCCCTGGTGGGCTCCTGCGCGCAAATTGGCAAGCGCGTGCACCTGAGTGCGGCAGCGCAGATTGGCGGGGTGCTGGAGCCGGTGAATGCGAGTCCGGTGGTGATTGAGGACGATGTGCTGGTGGGCGGCAACACCGGCGTGTACGAAGGGACGATCGTGCGCAAGGGCGCGGTGCTTGCGGCGGGAACGATTCTCACTCGCGGCACGCCGGTATTCGACTTGGCAAGCGGGAATGTGCTACGCGCTTCTGCCGATTCGCCGCTGATCGTCCCTGAAAACGCGGTCGTTGTGCCCGGAGCGCGCGCAGTGACCAAAGGTAATGGGCGGGAATGGGGTTTGAGCTTGTACGCGGCCGTCATCGTGAAGTACCGCGACGAGAAAACCGACCTGAGCGCAACGCTTGAAGATTTGTTGAGATAAGTGCATCTACTGTAAGACCGGCAGAGACACGGTGGCGCGCGCGCCGGAGCCGTCTTCGCGGTTGGCAAGCTGGATCTCGCCGCCGTGAGCGCGGGCGATTTGCTGCGCCAGCGCAAGGCCAACGCCGCTGCCGGCCGGCTTGGTGGTGTAGAAGGGAACAAACAGATTGTCGGTGTTGGCAATTCCCATGCCGCGATCTTCAATCACCACCGAGAGGTTTGAGCCAGTGCGATCCCAGGTAGCGCGCACCGGTTCCGAGCCGTTTGCCAGCGAGGCATCCACGGCGTTGGTCAGCAGGTTAATGAACATTTGCTCGAGCTGGTCGGGATCGGCGTTGAGAGTGGCAGCCGGACCGGGATCGAGTTGAACGCCTAGGCGCTGTTCGAGCAGCACCACGCGTTCAATCAACGGCGCGATGGCCACCGGGCGCAGTTTGGGTGGAGGCAACTGCGCCAGCAACCGGTACGACTGAACGAAACGGTGCAGAGAGTCGGCACGGCTCTCCACCACCCCCAGGCCGCGGCGAAAATCGTGCAAGTCGGCTTGGTCGCCGCTGAGCGCATCAACCCGCATCAGCAGGCTTCCGGCGATGGATTTGATGGGCGCCAGAGAGTTCGAGAGCTCGTGGCCGAGCACGCGCACCAGGCGCTTCCATGCGACCTGCTCCTCTTCCTGCAGGGGCAGGCTAACGTCGGTGAGCAGCAACAGGGTGTGGGGAACGCCTTCTTGTCGGAAGGCTGCTTTGCGCAGCAGCCAGCGCGTGGGCTTGCCGGGAAAGACGTGAATGGCCTGATCGCGGGAATCGAGAAGAGATTCAAGACCGAGTTCACGCGCGGAGCGGCCTAAGCACCGGGAATAAGGAAGGTCGAGCAACTGAAGCCCCGCGTTATTCACCAGTTGCAGAAGCCTGTCGCGGTCGAAAGCAAACAGCGGCGCATGCATAACCTCGAGGATGCGCGCCAGCAATGCCGTTGCCTCGAGCGAGCGCACGCGCTGCTTCTGAATCAGGTTGGCGAGCGAATTGATTTCGGCAGCCAGTTCACCGAGAGCGTCAGGCGAACTGGCGCCGCGGGCGCGGAACGAGTAATCACCCTCGCGCAACGATGAAATCACGTTTGAAAGCGTCTGGATGGGCCGCGCGAGTCCTTCTACCAGCGATGATGCAACGATGACCAGATAGAGGAGCAGCAGAGAAGCAATCAGAACCGCTGCCCCGGCGCTTATCTGCCGCTGATACAGGAAAATCGACAGGAAAATGAGCGCAGGCAACCCGAGCAGCAGAGAAAACAGCCACACGCGGCGAAATGCCGAACGCCGCGCGCGACGAAGCTGAGCATCAAAGGCCATACTTTTCAATGCGCCTGTAGAGCGCGGCGCGGCTCAGGCCCAGCGCCTCAGCAGCCTGGGAGATGTTGCCATCGCAACGACGCAGCACTTTGCGTACGAGCATGGCCTCAACCTCGTCGATGCTCATATTGTCGAACGACTGCGCGGCAGTGCGGGCCGAAGCAATGATGAGGTTGGCGGGATCGATCTCGTCGCCGCGACAGAGCAGGACTGCGCGTTCAACCGCGTGCTCGAGCTCGCGCACGTTGCCCGGCCAAGGGTACTGCAGCATCTGCTGAAGCGCGGCGGGAGAGAATGCGCTCACCTGTTTTCGGTAACGCATCCGGTTGCGGGCCAGGAAGTGCTGAGCGAGCAGGGGAATGTCGTCGCGCCTGTCGCGCAGCGCAGGCAGGTGAATCTCAACGGTGTTGATGCGGAAGAGGAGGTCATCGCGGAAGTTGCCGGCCGCGGCCTCTTCGTGCAACTGCGCGTTGGTGGCGGAAAGAATGCGCACGTCAACGCGGCGGGTTTGCGATGAGCCCACGCGCTCCAGCTCGCCGGTTTCAAGCACGCGCAGCAGCTTGGCCTGCTGGCGCAGCGGAACGTTGGCGATCTCGTCGAGGAAGAGAGTTCCACCGTTGGCGAGTTCAAAACGGCCGATGCGGTCGGTGCGCGCATCAGTGAAGGCGCCTTTAACGTGGCCGAAGATCTCGCTTTCGAAGGTGCCTTCGGGCAGTCCGCCGGCGTTTACGGCCACCAGAGGCATGCGCGAACGCGGCGATGCTGCGTGCAAAAGCCGGGCAACAATCTCTTTGCCCGTGCCGTGCTCACCGGTGATGAGAACGTTGGCATCGGAGGGCCCCACTTGCGCGATCAGCTCCAGCACGGGCTGCATGGCCTGCGACGAAGCGATGAATTCGGGCATGCCTTCGGCGCGCAACAAGCGGTTTTCAAGTTCCAGCTGGCGGGCGCGGCGAATCGTCTGATAGAGCTCGGCGTGCACGCGGACGAGCGAGAGCAGCCGCTCGTTCTCCCACGGCTTCTGGATGAAGTCGCGTGCGCCGCGCTTGATGCTCTCCACGGCCAGGTCAATATTGCCCCACGCGGTCATCACGATGACCGGCAGTCGTGAGTCATACTCGTGAATCTTGGCGAGAAGGTCGAGGCCTTCCTGACCGGAGGTCGTGTCGCGCGTATAGTTCAGGTCGATGAGCACGACGTCGTAATCACATTGGCCCAGCGCCTCCATTACAAGCTGCGGCGCGCGCGCGCGGTCCACCGCGATTCCCTGGGGGGTGAGCAACAGCTCAACGGCCTCAAGGATCGACGATTGATCGTCGCCGACGAGGACCCGGATTTTTTC
>JASHVU010000325.1 GCA_030044455.1 Acidobacteriaceae bacterium
GCACGGCCTGCCAGGCCGAGTACGATGACACCGCAAATCGCCGTTTTCACGCCCAGCCCAACGCCTGCTGGGAGTGCGGTCCGAGGCTCTGGCTCGTAGATGCCGTGGGTGTCCCCATCGACACTGCGGATCCGGTCACTGAAACCGTGCAGCGCCTTCTCGCCGGCCAGATCCTCGCCATCAAGGGCATCGGCGGATTTCACCTGGCATGCGATGCCACCAGCGAAGCCGCCGTGATGCGGCTGCGCGAGCGCAAACACCGCTACGGAAAACCGCTCGCTATCATGGTGGGCAATCTTGAATCGGCGCGCGCAATTGCTGAACTCAATCCCGAAGAAGAAGCCCTCCTTATGACGTTCGCGCGCCCGATCGTGCTGGTTCGCGGTCGCGCCGGCGACGCAATCGCTCCTTCTGTCGCGCCCGGTGTGCCCTGGCTCGGCATCTTCCTGCCTTACGCGCCGCTCCAGCACCTGCTCTTTGCTGATGTCCACGTCAAAGCTCTGGTGATGACCAGCGCCAACCTCAGTGAAGAGCCCATCGCCATCGACAACGAAGAAGCTCTTGCCCGCCTTGCCGGCATCGCCGACGCGTTCCTGATGCATAACCGCGAAATATTGCAACGCTGCGACGACTCCGTAATGGCCGTCGTCGACGGCGCGCCGCAACTCATCCGCCGCGCCCGCGGCTTCGTGCCGCTTAGCGTTCCGCTCTCGCTCGATGCGCCGCCTCTGCTCGCTGTCGGCGGTCACTTGAAGAACGCTTTTGCCCTCGCGCGCGGCCAATTCGTTTACCAGAGCCAGCACCTCGGCGACCTCGAGAACATGACCGGCCTCGATTTCTTCCGCGAATCGCTCCACCACCTGATGCGCACTTTTGAGATTGAGCCCACGGCGGTCGCGCACGACCTGCATCCCGGCTACCTGTCGACGACGCTCGCCCGCGAGTGGGCCGCTGAACGCAATCTTCCGCTGATCGCCGTCCAGCACCATCACGCGCACATTGCCGGCTGCGTGGCCGAGCACGCTTTGGCCGGTCCTGTTATAGGACTCTCGCTCGATGGCACCGGCTACGGAACCGACGGCCGCATCTGGGGAGGGGAAGTGCTGATCGTGCGCCTTGATGGACCCAATCCTGAGAGTTTCGAGCGAGTCGCGCATCTCGAATACGTCCCCATGCCCGGCGGCGAGAAGGCCATTCGCGAACCGTGGCGTATGGCGCTCGGCGCTCTCCACGCCGCCGGCTTCGACGTTGAAGCGGAGGAAATACGCTGTCTCGTCGGCGCCAAGTCGCTGGAAGCTCGCGTCGTCAGGCAGATGATCGAGCGCGGAGTGAACACGCCCCTCACTTCAAGTCTAGGCCGGTTATTTGACGCGGTTGCCGCTGTGGCTCTTGGCCGCGATGTGGTGGATTATGAGGCGCAGGCCGCGATTGAACTTGAGGGAGTCGCTGTTGACGAGCCGGACCTGCCGGACTCCGCATACACGCTCTCATTCAACGCCGGAGACCGGAGCGCGCGAGCGCCGGCCGTCATCTCCACTGCGCCGCTATGGATCGACCTTCTCACCGATCTCCGCAACGGTGTGAGCAAACCAATTATTTCCGCTCGCTTTCACGCGGGTGTAGCTGCAGCCTTTATCAACGCTGCACTCGCCGCGCGCGCCGCAACCGGCATCCACAACCTCGCGCTCTCCGGCGGATGCATGCACAATCGCCGCCTCGCTCGTCTGCTCCGCAAACGGCTTGAAGCGGAGGGCTTTGAAGTCTTTGAGCACCGCCAGGTGAGCCCGGGAGACGGAGGACTCAGTTACGGGCAGGCCGCGGTCGCCGCCGCCATCCTCAATCGCCGCTGATTCCGGGGCGCCCCGCCCTCGCGACGTCTCTGTCTTTGTCGCCAGGGTGGGAAGGAATCCGTCGGCCGCAAGTCTTTGCTGAGATCGTCACGTCCTCTCCTTGACAATCTACATATTATCGCCGTATAGGTAGAATGTCTAGGAGAATCCGAATGACGTCGCTCGAAAAGGCCGATCTGCTGCAGGGCACCCTCGACCTGCTCATCCTCAAAGTTGTCGCGCTAGGGCCCGTACACGGCTATGGAATCTCGCAACGCATTCGGCAAATCTCGCAGGATGTTTTGCAGGTGCAGCAGGGATCGCTTTACCCGGCCCTCCACCGGCTGGAGAAGCGCGGCTGGCTGCTGGCCGACTGGGGCGAGTCAGACAGCGGCCGCGAGGCCAAGTTCTATTGCCTCTCTGCCCGCGGCCGCAAACAGCTTGCTGCCGAGGAGCAGACCTGGGCGCGTCTCTCCAATGCGGTTGCACTCATTCTTCAAACGGCAGAGTAGGAGGCGGCGATGAATAGCTCGCGCAAAGCTGGACGGCGCGTTCAAGAAGATGCGATGGACCGCGAGATCGACTTTCATATCGCTGAGCTGACCGAGGCCTATATTGCGCAGGGAATGTCGCGCGAAGAAGCTCTACGCCGCGCGCGTCTCGAATTCGGAGGCAGCGAGCAGGTAAAGCAGACCATGCGCGAAGTCCACATCTCGGCATGGCTTGAAGCCGTGCTTTTCAATCTTCGTGCGGCACTGCGCTTTTTGCGCAAATCGCACTTGTTCTCACTCATCATCATCTTTACTCTTGCTCTGGGCATCGGCGCCAACAGTGCGGTTTTCTCTGCAATCGATGCCGTGATTCTGCGGCCGCTTCCTTATCCCGATGGTGACCAGCTTGTGGCGCTGGCCCAGTATGACACGACGGGCCGCACGGCAAATCATCTGGTTGCGCCTGTTCGCCTTGAGGACTGGAACCGAATGAATTCCACCTTCTCGGCCATCAGCGGCTATTACCTCGACGACATCTCCGAAACTTCAGGGCCTTACGCAGAGAAAATCACCGAGGCCATGGTGGCGCCGCGATTCTTTGATGTGACGGGAGAATGGCCTGCGCTGGGCCGCCCATTCACTCGCGACGAAATGCACTACAGTGGGCCGAGAGCGGTCATCCTCAGCCACCGGTATTGGCTGAGCCGGTTTCATGGCGACCCGAATGCTGTCGGCGCGAAGATTCGCATTGAAGACGCTGATTACCCAGTCGTGGGCGTCATGCCGGCATCGTTCCAATTCCCCAGCGCCAACGTTGACATATGGCAGCCGAGCCCCATGGATGCGCCATTTGAGGTCAACCGCAATCTAACCTGGTTCAACGTCATCGGACGTATGAAGCCCGGAGTTACACTGCACCGGGCAGCGGCAGACCTCGCCACCGTGCAGGCAAAACTGGGTAAACAGTTTCCGCACCCAGATGGCGAACTCGGCATTACCGCTGACTCGCTGAAGCAGGTCACCGTGGGCACCACGCCC
>JASHVU010000326.1 GCA_030044455.1 Acidobacteriaceae bacterium
AGTTTCACGCGCTCGCTGGTCGACTGTTTCGAGCGCCTCAGCACCGAGCCGGTGACCGAAGAGAAGCGCGAGCGCGTCCGGGGTTTCGCGAGGACAATCGCCGAACAGGAAATCGAGCTGTTGCCGGGTGTCGAGCAAACGCTCATCAACCTGGCCTCGCGTCACCGGCTCATCCTCATGACCAAAGGCAATCACGCCGAGCAGGCAGACAAGCTGGCGCGTTCTGGCCTTGCCAAGCACTTCACCGCAGTCGAAATCGTCGCAGAAAAGGATCCGGCGGCTTACCAAAGCGTAATCCTTCGCCAAAAGGTTGAGACGCGGAGCGCATGGATGATCGGCAACAGCCCCAAGAGCGACATCAACCCGGCGCTCGCCGCCGGTCTCCACGCAGTATTTCTCTTCCACAAAGATACCTGGGTGCTGGAGCACGCCGAAGTTGCAGCCGCCCCCGAGGGCCAGCACTTGATTGAACTGGATGCCTTCGTGAAATTAAGTGATCTGTTCTGATCCAATTCGAACGGCCGCTCATTTTCCTATGCGCCAATGCAACAACGCGGCCACTCCCACCGGGTGGCTGCCATAGAGTGCGACCAGACGCTGAGGTGAGCTGTAGAACGTGCCCTGCGCGCCCAGTTCGAGAGCGCCCCAATCGGATTTGAAGATGCGGTGCGCATAGCCGCCCGTATAAGCCTGCACGCGCCCCACAACGCTTTCTTCGGGCGGAGCTTCGGCACCCAGCAGGTCCGTGGTCCGGTCGTCGTTTTCAATGCGCGTCCAGATCGACTGCCTCGAGCGCAGACGCATCTCGGCCTCCAACAGGTAGCCGTTGGCGTTCACTCCCGTTCCAATCGCATGATTGCGCCCCCAAACAGCTGTGGCATCGATATCGGCAACGGTCCATGTGTGGTGCGCGCTCACTGACGCCGTTTGCCGCAATACGTCTTCCCCAGGGTGAAGTGCTTCTGGCGAATGCAAATTTCCAAGAGAGTATTGCGCGATCCAATCCCGGCTAAGAGCTGCAGTCAATCGCGCCGACCAGGAGTCGACCGCCCCGGCTTCGATCGTCCAGCGATTCTCGCCGGGCTCGCGACCATGAAAGCCCGAAGCCTCAAGCCGTGCTGGCCCCAACGTCAGTCCGGCAGTCACCACATCGTAGGCAATGTGCGTAGAGTCCTGCAGGTGATGAGCCAGGGGCGCCAACGGATCGCTCTCCGCGCTCAGGCGATGCGGAAAGGCGACAGGCCCCAGCGCAGGATCGCCGACCGGAGCCACATAGAATGTAGCCACGCCGCGCTCGCCAAGCTTGAGATCATAGATGGCCGCCAGTTCCATAAAAAGATCGTGAGGGTGCTGGCCATCGACAATCGCCTTGCCGAATGCGGTTTCGCCCTGCTGGAAAAGCTCAGGATAGTAACGTCCGGTGACGGTTGCAGGCTCCAGGCTGAACATGCTTACAAATGTCCACTGGCCATGCAAGGTAGAGCGCTGCGCCATCAGCATTGCCCAATTCACACTGAACAGCTTGTCTCGTCCGCGTGGCCCGGTCTGCTGCTGTTCGGCGACATCCACTTCGCCGTGCAACATCTCCATCCACTTGCCACCCATGCGCATCAACATCGGAGGCGCGCTCGACTCCGGCTCAAGACTTGTCCCGGACGAACTGTGCCGCAACACATGATCCTTGAGCGTCGTCACCGGCCCACCCATCTGCATTTGCCCGCTCAGACAAGCTGGCGCGCACACCAACAATGCGACCAGCCACATGCCTCTCATCTCAACCTCCGTTTGGACCCAAGGTCAATTCATAGCCGGACCGCGCAAGTGTAGGCGCATTCAACTCACACAAAGCAGCACGCATGGGAACCGACTACAGCCAGTTCCGGCCCGGATTAGATACGGATGGTAGAAGAGCAGACGAATCAGGTGCGCAGCACGACTCGCGGCAAGGAACGGGCAGGTGCGTCTGCGCGAGAGATACCCGCCGGCGCGCTGCCGGCTTCGGACAGTACCCACAGCGCCGGACTCGGTCCGCCGGCCGCTGAGGCTCCGGCGATCGTAGTGACGGAGTACGCCACAAGCTCCGACATGGCCGCAGGCGAACAGCACTCTGCGTGCAATGCTTGTTGCGCCGGAGCGCAGCAGGCATCCGCATGTCGATGCTGGAGCGGCACACATCGCGCGCAACACAGTGACGGAGCCAGGTTCGTCAACAGGGCCAGAAGCATCGTGAGCAGGACGGCGCGCCGCATAGCGCCATTCTACGGCAGCGGCAACCGAGGGCCGGCATCTGGCTGAGCTGGATGGCTTCGCCCACCGGCATGAATTCTTCTGAAAGGGTCTGAAACCTTCTTGTTCAGGGATTGACCGCTCTGCGGACCAGCCCTACGATAGCACTACGTTTTGCCCTCAGGCATCGATCAGATGCCTCCCCAGGGCTCCATTTCGATCGTATTTGTCTAAGGAGTGTCATCGGATGCTGATCTCGAATATCACGGCGCTATTGCTCCTCGCAGCCATGTGGCTGATCTTTCGCAAGTGCTTTGCTCAGACCAGGATCCTGCTTTACGCCGAGATAAACCGAGGCCAGCCGGCCGGGAGCGAAGATGATTTGCGCATAAAAAAGTGAAAGGCACGTGCCTCCGTCAACCCATTAAATGCTTCTAAATTAGTCATAAAGTACGCTCTATAGCTTCTTCTAAAGTGATATTCGGCCCGGTTCCTGCGGCACGCACACGAACCGGGCCGTTTTATGTTCTGAGCGTTCCATTTCATCACAATCCCAATATGAGAAACTGGAATAGTAGAAGCTCTCCGGGCCGTCCATTTGGAACGGCCCAAAACCCGCTTCAACCCAGATTGATCAGGGATGTGCGGCTGCGGCCACACGGCGGTAGGAGTGCGAAATTCAACTTGGCTCTCGGCTCACGATTCCGTTGTGCGCGCCCATGCAGGACGCTCCAGCACTCGCAGGCTAGAAGCTAGGAGCTAGGGGCTGGCAGCTAAAAAATGATCAGCGTCAGCAGTGTAACCATGCGGTACGGCTCCAAGGTGCTGTTTGAAGACGTAACCACCAGCTTTACGCCGGGGCGCCGCTATGGACTCACCGGGCCAAACGGCTCCGGCAAGTCCACATTTATGAAAATTATGACCGGTGAGCTCGAT
>JASHVU010000327.1 GCA_030044455.1 Acidobacteriaceae bacterium
ACTGCCGCTTCGGTATTGGCGTTCTTGGCTGGACCGATCTGTTGAATCGGATACCAGAACTGGCTGAAACTTCTGCTCTCATAGGGCTGCAACCAGGAGAAGTCGGGTTGATTGTCGGTGTAGGCTCCAGCCATCAACTCAATATAGGGGCCGTCTTCGTCGGTCAGATTGCGGTCCCAGGCAAAACCAAACTCCGCATTGCCCCAGGTCCACAGCTTCTTGCCGGGCGCGATGTGATGGTTTGAGGTATGCACGATGCCGGCCTGCCGGGCGTGATCGTACCCGCCGCAAAAGTCGTATCGGGACCTGGTCACCATATACGAAGTGGGCACCGGAATATTGTTGTACCAGGAGATGTCGGTGCCCGGCCGGTAATCCACTCCATAGTATTCGTTGCGCGCGACGGGGTACGAAGAGATGGCTCGTTTGGCATGGTCGGCAACAAAGGTGACATCGGGCGGAAAGAACGCCTGGTAGTGTTCGTGCACACGAACGGCAACATTAGCCCACCACAAAAAGGTCTGCGCCAGCGGCGTTCGGTTATAGAGCCGCACTTTGGCTTCGACCAGGGCGCTTCCGGGTCGCAGGCAGATGCCGACCATGCCCTTCATTCGCTCCATCGGATCGTGCTCACTCAGCCACACCGTGCAACTGCCATCGCCGGCCTTCTCAATGGCGGCATGGACGGGCATGAAGGTCGATGGCCGATGGTGCTGCGGCCAGTTGAATTCTACGCCGCCGCTGATCCACGGCCCCAGCAACCCCACCAGCGCCGGCTTGATGACGTTCTGGCGATAGACAAAATCGTATTGGTTGGTCTTATCGAGACCCGCATGGATGCGCCCGCCGATCTCGGGCAAAATCATCAACTGGATGAACTCGTTTTCCAGGTAGATTGCCCGGTAGCTTGCATCGACCTTCTTGAGAGCAACCCGGTCGGTGAAGGCGTTGGGATAGACCTTGCCGCTGCTGCCTTGGTAGACCCTTTTCTCAAGGAACATGGGATTGGGGTCCGGTTGCTGCACCGGGTAGGTAGGAATGACAATGTTCTGCTCCCAGCAGCGAACCGGAGAAATGGCGGGCGGATTGGGCATTGGAAAGCAACCTCGCGAGATCGTCGGCGCCGTCGGCTCGGCAGCAGAAGCATTTCAAGCAGGCAACGAGCGGAAAAACCCAAGCTCCGCTACCGTACACGGATTGAGGTGCGGCCGTCATCGCACTGCAGCTTCGAGTCCGCGAACCGGTTCAAGGCACGTCTCTGGATTGCTCTTGGCGGCCAGCGCCGAGTGAATGATCTGACTCCTAAATAAAGGCGCATTTGACGCGCTCTCCTGCAATATGCTAAAAGTCTCTGGTCGCCGTTTCTGAAACCGGTTTCCTATTATACTTTTCTTCCACGACCGCCTTCAACGGGCTGACGTCGCTGGTCTGGGACACCAGCAATCAGTCGTCGGGAAGTTTTCGTGAATCCTGGAAGCCGGTTCCCGTAACAAAGTGACGGAAGGCGCTTTCGAATAAGCGCATCCAATTCACGTCTCGCCGCTAAAGATTGTTTGCTGTGTGAGCGGCGTGTCTGGCGAGTGAGATTGGCCCCGAAACGGGGCATGCACTTCAAGGAGAAATGAAACCATGAATGGTTTTCGTCTGTCGCGGCGTGAATTCCTGCATGCGACCGCCGGCGCGGCCAGTGCCTCAGTCATTGCGGGACCTTCGCTGTTCGATTCTGAGCCCAGTTATGCGGCTGAGCAGTCGTCATCACCCAGCGATCAGGTTCGCTTCGGAATCGTAGGCGTTGGGATGGAGGGGTCAGGATTGCTTTCCACCGCCATCCAACTTCCCGGGGTCAAATGCGTAGCCGCAGCCGATCTCTATGACGGCCGTCATGAACTGGCCAAAGAAATTGCCGGCCCGCAGATTCGAACAACGCGGAAATACCAGGAGCTGCTCGATGCCAAGGACATTGACGCCATCCTTGTCGCTGTTCCGGACCACTGGCACAAGCAGGTGGTGGTGGACGCATTGGCTGCGGGCAAGGATGTGTATTGCGAGAAGCCAATGTCGCACAACCCTGCAGACGGGCTGGCGATGGTGGCTGCCGCCGGGAAAACCGATCGAATCGTGCAGATAGGAGCCCAGCGCACCAGCTCGGTTCTGTGCGCAAAAGCGCACGAACTCTACGCGCAAGGCGCCATTGGCGACCTCAACCTGATCGAAGCGACATTGGGCCGGAATGACCCTACCGGCGCGTGGGAGTATCCTCCTCCACCGGATTTGTCCCTGCAAACTCTCGACTGGGACACATGGCTTGGAACCGCTCCCAGGATATCCTTTGACCCTCTGGTCTTTGCCCGCTGGCGTTGCTGGAAAGAGTATGGCACCGGGGTGGCAGGAGATTTGCTCGTTCACCTCATCAGTGGCATGCAGAGAGTGCTGGGCATCAATGAGGTTCCCAATCGCGTTTCCTCATTCGGGGGCATCTACCGGTGGAAGGACGGGCGCAATATGCCCGATGTACACCCGGTCCTGTTTGAGTACAGCGGCATTCCGGTCTACATGCGTTTGTCACTCGGCTGCGAATCGGCTGAGGTCACGCGCTTTCAGGGATCGAAGGGAATGATCGAACTCCGCGAATTCAGCGTGAGCTATACTCCGCAAGCCGGGGTGGATCTTTCGCCGAGCTATTACACCGCATCTTTCCCTGCGCGCTTGAGGGACCCCTATGTCAAACAGTGGCACGAAGAGCACGATCCCGTTCCGGGGCAGGAGCCGGCTCCGGAGACCATAACGTTCAATGGAAACGACTATGACGATCTGAAGCCGCATCTATGGAACTTCTTCGGCGCCGTTCGTTCGCGGAAACCTGTGCTGCAGGATGCTGTCTTCGGAAACAACGCAGCCCTGGCTTGTCACCTCGCGAATGAATCTTACTTCCGCAAGAGCCCCGTATATTGGGATGCCTCGGCTAACGTCATCAAGTCAATCGGGTGAGCCTGATTCCGGCGCACGTGGACGCTGATTCCCAGAGATCCTCAACAATCAACGAGCGACCGTCAGAGTGAGTTTAAAAATCGAAACAGAAACAACGGAGATCTGACTTCGTGAAATCACAAAGGGTTTTCAAACTTGTCGCAATTGCGATGCTGTTTGCTTCAACCTGGACCTGTGCCCAGACAAAATCCGTGCAGCCCTTCCTGGGGCGCTGGGACCTGACGTTGAAGGCCCCGGATCGCGAATATCCTTCCTGGCTGGAGGTGCGGCAGGAAGGCGG
>JASHVU010000024.1 GCA_030044455.1 Acidobacteriaceae bacterium
ATCTGGCCGATGGTGCCGATCAATTCCCCATCGGCATAGACCTCTTCCGCATCGGCGAGCGGGTAGACCAGCAGAGCCAGCGATTCGTCCGTTGCTGGAAGTTTCACGCGCAGCCGAAGCCAGATATAACCGGAGTAATCACGGAGATTTTGGTCTGCCCAACTGTTTTCGATCGGATGCAGCGCCCACTTCGAATCGTCGAAGCTTGGTGACGCCCAGGCCGGGTTGTCGCCAGTATGGACGCGCCAGGGCGCCGTGATGATGACGGGGCCCCCTGCGGCAGAGGCGTCAAAGGTCTGTGCGTGAATCGCCGGCGCAGAGACTGCCGCGATCAGACTCAGCAAAAGGAGTTTACGCATGGAGAACCTCAGCGGGGGCAAAGGTGAGGGTTAGCACAGTGATGTCGTCCTGCTGGCCGTATTGCCGGGCCGCCTGCGCGATCTCTTCTGCGGACTTGCCGCTGATTTCTCTTGTCCGATCGAAGCCGAAGAGGTGACCCTGTGCGTTGCGGGCCTCCACGACGCCGTCGGAGAGCAAGGTCAGTGTGTCGCCTGCGGCAAGCCGAACAGTGGATTCGGCGTAGGCGGTGTCCGGCGCAATCCCGAGGGGCAGGCCGGACTCGACTTGAACTTCTTCTCCGTTGCGATAGGGCGGGAGGTGGCCGGCGTTGGCGAGCGTGAGAATTCCTCCTGGAGCAATGTGGGCACAGAGACAGGTGACGAAGCCGGCGATCTCGCTCTCTTGCAGAGCACAATTAAGATGCCGGAGCAGCACGGAGGGCGAGTCGCTCTGTCGGCCTTTGGAAGCACCGATCACCAAGGTTGCGGTCATGGCGGCAGCCGCACCCTTGCCGCTGACATCGCCGAGGAGAATGCGCTGCGTGCCATCGGGAAGAATCCGGCACTGATAGAAGTCGCCGCCCACTTCGCGCATGGGCTGAAAGGCGACTGCCAGCTTGATGCCGGGCACAGTCTGTACGGTTGTGGGAACCAGCCTGCGCTGAATTTCCTGCGCGGCGTGCATCTCGCCCGCGAGCGCCGCCCGTTCCTCGACCACCATGCGCTGATCCCGCAGCAGCAGCACCATCAGCGCCACCACAACAGCAAATACCGTGTAGCCCCGACTCTCGGCCAGCACGTCATACTGGTGCCCAAGCAGAAAGGAAGATCCATGCGAAAGGCCAGCCAGCTCGAACGCAAACCAGACGGAGTCGGCGGCAACCCAGGCGCCGCACAGCGCGGCCATTACCTGCAGGCGGCGCAGCAACCGTCTCGGAGACCAGAATGCCGTCAATACCCCGCACAGCAGCAGAGCCCAGCTGAACAGAATGAGAACTCCATACGGATAAAACGGGGGCAGGTAGATCGCCGCGCTCAACCGATAGCTGATATTGAGAGGAGCAGCCAGGGCCGCGGCCAATACCAGGTTCATCATGACCTCAATGGCGAGCCCGGCCGCGATCGCACGGGGCACGCGCCGTCCGGCAATCCTGAAAAAGAACAATACCTCTGCAAGGGGAAGCACCAATTGGGCGGCCTGAAAGCAGTTAAAGGTCCTGGAAGACAGCGGAACTTCGGCGGCCCCCGCAAAGAAGCCCAGACGCAGCAGCGCCAGCGCGAAGCAGGCGATACCCAGCAACAGGAGTTCCTTCCGTGACCGGTCGGCCAGATAAAACCCGAGCAGGGCCAGCCCAATCGCCCCAATCACCAGATAGCACGCTGCCATGCTGGCGTCTTGCCGAATTGCTGCGAGCACGCGAGAGTCGCGCTGGGCATTCAGCACGCTCATGGTTCCCGCTTCCAGTCGTGCTGTGGCTGCGGCGTGGTGCGCGCCCGCGTATACGGCCCGCAAGGCAATTGTCGCAGCAGCACCTGCTGCGGCGCTCGGAATTCGCCAGGAACGAATTACGTCCGTCTCCGCTGCGCCGGTGCCCAGATCACCTGAGAGCCCCACCTGCTGTCCATTCACGAACAGCGCATAGGCTCCAGGAAACGCGACCTGAATCGCCGGCTCCGGCAAGGCCGGCAGTGCAGCCAGATTCGCATGACAGCGAATCCACAGGCGCGGCTGCTCTCTGCTCGGCTTCCAGAGGGAATACGGCTGCCAGCCGCTCTCGTCCAGCCCCGGCGCTGCCCATCCCGGATTATCCCCTGCATGCCAGACGCATTGTTGCGGGGAGATGGTGATGATCCCTGGGCTGCTCGATTGCGCGTGGAGTCCACAGGCGAAAGAAATGACAATCAGCAGCGCAGAGAGCTTACGCATGATGGACCTCGGCGGGCGAGTACGCAAGGGTGAGGACGGCGATGTCATCCTGCTGACCGAATTGCTGGGCGGCATGGGCGATCTCTTCGGCGGAGCGGGTGCTGAGATCTCGGGTACGGTCAAAGCCGAAGAGCTCGCCGGTGGGAGATTGGGCTTCTACAACGCCGTCGGAAAGGAAGGTCAGCTGGTCGTTGGGGGATAGCTGGAGCGTGCTTTCGGTGTACGTCGCGTCGGGGGTGATGCCGAAGGGCAGGCCATTGTCGATCTGGATTTCTTCGCCGTTGCGGTGGGGCGCGAGATGGCCGGCGTTGGCGAGGGTGAGTGTGCCGTCGGGGGCGATTCTGGCACAGAGGCAGGTGACAAATCCTCCGTCGGAAGACTGCGCAAGCTGGGTATTGAGACGGGACAGAATTTGCATGGGGGAACGACTCTCCTGCGCGAGCGAGCGCAGGGCCCCGAGAACCACAGATCCAGTCATTGCCGCCTTCAGACCCTTACCGCTGACATCGCCAAGCACAAGCAGGGTGGCTCCGCCGGGCTGCTCAATCACCTGGTAGAAATCTCCACCGACCTCCTCGGCGGGGAAATAAGCGGCTTGCATCCGGCAGCCTGAAACGGCGGGAAGCTCCAAGGGTACGAGTCGCTGCTGAATTTCGCGTGCGGCCTGTAGTTCCGCCGCCGTGCGCGCCTGCTCGCGGCTGACGCGCGTGAAGCGGAAGAACATCACGACGCCGATGGCGATCTGGAAGAGCAGATCGGAAATATCGAATGGGTCAAGGGCGAACAGACCAAGGGGAATCCGCCGCTCCAGCAGCATGCCGGGCCGCCACGCCAGATAAGTAGAGACGATACCCCCAACGGTCATGCCCTCGGCGGCAACGGTCAACAGACTGGGCAGGATCAGCCATCCCGCCTCCCGGTTGCCGCGGTGGTACCAGAGAAGAAGCAGGACTGGCAGACCGATGCCAATGGGTACGACGAGCACAAGCATGACGACGTCAAAGCTGCTGCGACTTAGGAAGCCAAACCAGGCGGGTACGAGCAGAAAGACTGGCGGAACAAAAAGAAGCAGTTCACAGAAGCGCCATGAACGGCTGACACGCTGCCCCACGAATCTGAAGACGAATTCGATCTCCACAATGGTGCCCAGAAACACCATGGGAACATTAACAAACCAATTGAGAGAGAAAGGAATGAAGCCAACACGGGAGATCTCAAACAGGCCGCTGCTCACGCCTAGCAAGAGGAGGTAAAGGCCGAGCCAGAAGTACTCCCGGTGATCGCGCTGGTACCAAAAGAGCATGAGGACAGCGATCGCCGCGAGAACGAGCAGCAGGTGAATACCCACGCCCAGAACCACTTTGTTCAGGCGCGAACTCCTGTCGGCGCGATGAGCGCGGTCGGTGGCGAGTACGGTTCCGACATCGACGCGCAGTGCGCCATGATCGGCGATGAACATCGAGGTTGTCGGAATATGAATGCGCAGTGCGATTTCCATTGGGCCGGAAACCGGCGGCAGTGGCACCGCCCGAGGCCGGGGATTGGTGACGGCGATGCCGGATAGCAACTCGGGCCCGGGCAGCCGCTCGCCGTTGACGTAGACCTCGTAAGTACCATCCCCGCCGGTGATCAGCAAGGCCAGGGGGGGGTGCTGAGAGGGAATTTGAACCCGTAATCGATACCAACGCCATCCGGCGAAGTCGTTGGGAGCGCTCAGGGAAATTGTTGTCCAGTCAGAGTCGTTGGTCCCGGGCTGCGCCCAGGCCAGGTTGTCTCCAGCTTGGGTGCGCCACCCGTGATTGAGGGGCAGCGAGCCATCCTGCCAGGCCGACAGGGAAACAGTCTGCGCAGCCAGCAAAGCAGGAACTAAGAGAAGGAGCAGAACCGCCCTACGCATGAATCACCTCGGCGAGCGCGAAGGTGAGGGTAAGCACGGTGATGTCGTCTTCCTGCCCGAACTGCTGGGCGGCACGGGCGATGGCTTCCGCGGATTGGGTGCTGATGGAGCGGGTGCGGTCGAAGCCGAAGAGCTCACGAGCAGCGTTGCGAGCTTCGACGACGCCGTCGGAGACGAGGAGCATCGAGTCGCCCTCGGCCAATTTAAAGCGCACCGTCTGGATCTCGATTTCCGGCACGGCACCCAGAGGGAATGAGCCCTCCACCGTCAACTCATCTCCATTGACGTAGGGCGGCAGATGCCCGGCATTGGCCAGTTCCACGCTTCCATTGCGATCGATCCGCATGGCCAGACACGTGACAAGTCCGCGGCCCTGGAGCCGCCCATTTAAGAGAGCCAAAATCGCGGCCGGCTCGCCAGTGAATTGAAACGCCGTACGAATCGCGCCGACGATCAGCGCCGAGAGCATTCCGGCTTTCAGCCCCTTGCCCGCCACGTCGCCCACCACAATCAATGTGCTATTGTTGCGCGAGTCTGGCAGGACCTGAAAGAAATCGCCGCCGACGTTCCGCGATGGTAGGTAGACACTTCTGATAGTGAGGCCGGCCGTCTCGGGCGGCTTTTGCGGGATGAGGTATTGTTGGATCTCGCGCGCTGCTTCCATCTCGCCTGCCAGCAGCGATCGCTCCACCGCGACCTGACGTTGTTCACGCACGACGAGCGCAATGAGCGCGATAACCACGCACGCCTGCACGATGCTTTGCACAGGGAAGAGCGTGGAAAGCCATGACCCAAGCAGAGACGGCCGGGAAAAGTAGCCGAACACGCCGCCGGTCAAAAAGAACCCAATAAGAATTGCGCCCCACGTCGCGGAAAGTCCGGCCGCCGCCCGCGCCCGGCGAGGAATCCGGTTATACGGCCAAAAAGCGATGAACGGACCAAGTCCCAGAAGAATGCCCAGGAGAATATATCCAATCGGCACGACGGTAGAGGAGAGGATTGCATCCAGGCGAAGGCTCGGTTGCGGAGGGAGCAGCAACTCGGCCAACGGCCAGGCCGCACGCACGAACCAGGCTGCGATCAGAAGTTTGAAGAGAACGGGAATGCGCCTCCGGGCCAGGACAAAATAGAAGGCCGTCTGCGCGAGCAGGTTGGCCGTGCAAGTAATCGAATAAATGGCGAGGTTTGCCCAGGCGGGCTCGTTCGTCATGATGCTGCCGCATAGGAAGTTCACGAACATCAGGCCGATAAAAAGGCAGGCAAGGCCCAACAGGATGAGCTCGGGATGTGCGCGGTCAGGCAGAGAAAATCCGAGCAGCACCAGGCCGATGATCCCGATTGCAACCATTGGCACAAACGTGGTCAGGTTTTGACGAATCAGCAGCACGAGCACGCCGGCCCGATTGTCGCGCAGGCTTTCCACTGCTCCCACTCGAATCTCGGCTGCTCGCGTGCTCTGCACCGTTTCCCACGACCCCGCCGCAAAACGATAAACAATGCGAAGTGACAGGACATTCGAGCCGTTCGCGGCCAGCGCCGGCGGAAAGGGAAAGACCCGAATGGAGTCCATGCTGAAGAAGCCGTCATCGACGTCGCCATTGCTGCCAACGAGAATGCCGTTCATGAAAACCTGGTAGGCGGTCGAAAAGCGCACTTGAATGGCTGGTTGAGGCTCTGCCAGAGTTAAAGACTCGACGTGGCAGCGAACCCAGATGCGTGACTCGGCAGGGTTCAGCTTCCACTGCGCATAGGGTCGCCAGCCGGATTCGTCGAGATTTGTCGCAGACCAGGCGGGGTTGTCGCCGGCGCGCCACACGCAGTGCTGCGGCGATACCGGAACGACGCCCTGACCGAGCGCCGTTACCGGCAATGGCAACAGAAGAAGCAGCATCAGCTTAGACATGAGCGATTCCTAGCGGAGCAAAACCAAGCGTGAGCACCGTAATGTCGTCTTCCTGGCCGAAGGCCCGAGCAGTTGCAACTACCTGCTCGGCCGGCTCTGTGCTCAGCTTCGCCGTCCGCTCGAAGCCGAAGAGCTCACCCGTGGAGTTGCGGGCCTCGACAACGCCATC
>JASHVU010000328.1 GCA_030044455.1 Acidobacteriaceae bacterium
CGATCGATCCGATCCCATACAACACGCCAATCAATCCAATAGTCTCGGGTTTCAGTTTCGCGGCTACTGCCAGAAACGTCGGATACACATCCTGCGTGCCGTGCGAGAAGCTCATGAATGCCGTCATCAGCAAAATGAGAAAAAGAAACGTAGGCAGGAACTCCATCAGATGCTCGGGAACGAGCTTTTGCCCGCACCCCTTTGCCGCAGTCTTCCTGCGTTGCTCGGCGCCGGCCAGCCACACCGGCGACTCGGGCACGCGCGCCTGCACATAAAACGCCAGCAGCGCCGGCGTTGACCCCACCATGAACAATCCTCTCCAACCGATCCCGGGAATCGCGACTCCGTGCCAGTGGATGCCCGCGAAAAGCAGCGCAAATGCTCCCGACGCCAGAATCGACCCGGCCGCATACCCTTCTTGTAGAATTCCACTGAATACGCCTCGGCCTTCCTTGGGCAACGACTCAAAAGCCAGCGCCGCACCCACCCCCCACTCGCCGCCCATGGCAAACCCGAACAGCGCCCGCAGCACCAGCAGCGCATTCAGCGACGGCGCAAAAGCGCAGGCCAGCTCAATCACTGAGAAGCCCAGAATGTTGGCCATCAGCACTGGCCGCCGTCCATAGCGGTCGGCCAGCATACCAAACACCAGCGCGCCCAGCGGTCTGAACGCCTGTGTCATAAACACCGCGCCCAGAACCGCCGAGGGCTGCGTCCTGAACTCGCCGGCAATCGCCTTTACGCAAAAAACCAACAAAAAATAGTCCAGACTGTCGAGCGTCCAGCCCAGGAACGCCGCCGCAAACACATGCCGCTGCGCCCCCGTAAGCCGCCTGAACTGCCCGATCACTGACATAGGCGGGAGCATAGCAGACTGTAGCCCCGGGCAAGGTCACCTCAAGCCCGCCGCCAGTCGAGGGAAAATTATTTGTTGCAACAAATACCCTGCCTGCGCCATCCTTATCGGCAGTGCTACACGCCGGGCCCCATCCGCCTCGACACGCGCAAACCTCAACCGCTCCATTCACCCCATGCAGCAGGAGACTTCCCCGCATGAACCGCATCATCCTTACCGCCGCAATCTTCGCCCTCGCCGCGCCCCTTGCCGGCGCCCAAACCTCTACCTGGTCCCCCGACCCAGCCCACAGTGACATCAGCTTCAGCATCAGCCACATGGCCATCTCTACCATCCGCGGCCATTTTGGAAGCTTTAAGGCCTCCATCCTCATGAACGATGCCGACATCACAAAATCCACAGTCAATGCCACCATCGACGTCTCCAGTGTCAATACCTCCCAGCCCAACCGAGATGGCGACATCAAGGGCGCCTCGTGGTTCAACGTCGCCGCCTTTCCCACGGCTACCTTTTCCAGCACATCCGTCGCCAAATCCGGTGACCACCTGACCATCAACGGCAATCTCACGCTGCATGGCGTAACCAAACCCGTCGTCCTCGAAGCCGACGGCCCCACCGGTCCCATCACCGGCATGGATCACAAACCCCACGCCGGCTTCACAGCAACGACCACCATCAGTCGAATCGACTTCGGCATCGGCGCGAACTTTCCTGCCGGCATCGTCGGCGACGCGGTCAAGCTCAATATCGACCTCGAGGTCGTCAAGCAGTAATCCGGCGGCCTCATCCTCCTGAGCGAAGGTCGCTGCGGCGACCTGAGTCGAAGGTTCTGCTGGTTGACTTCATCGCGAAAAGGGTGGGTAGACCACTTACCCTACAAATTGGGGTGCCCCATCCTAAACGCGCCTTCTGCGTTTAGGGTGGGAAAGCACAAAACTTCAACCAGCCGCTTTCCAGCTCAACCCGCGTTGGATCGAACTTAACTCCGCGCGCTGACTCACTGACATCATGCCCAACCTGAAAGCCGAGATCGCCCAGGGGCCTCCCTTTTCCAGTGCCGAAGAAGAGGCCCTTCTCAACGTGATGCGCACCGCCGACGTACTCCAGCGCGAAGCCCAACTCCGCATTCGCGGCTGGGGCATCACATCGACGCAGTACAACGTCCTTCGCATCCTGCGCGGAGCCCAACCTCACGGCCTGCCCTGTGCGGCTATCGGCGACCGCATGATCACCGCCGAACCTGACATCACCCGCCTGTTGAATCGCCTCAAGGGCCTCAAGCTTATTCGCCAGCGCCGCGACCGTCACGACCGCCGCGTCGTCGTAACCCATATCTCCGAGACCGGGCTCGAGCTTCTCCGCCAGATGGATCCGGTCATCGACCGCGCCCCGCAGGAGCTCCTCGGCCATCTGTCCCCGTCAGAGGTCGCCGAGCTCATCCGCCTGCTCGAACTCGTCCGCGAAAAGCCCAATCCGCCGTCCCAATGACCCGCTGACCTGCCGACTCTCGGATGGATGACTCGCTGCCGGGCCACTCCTTTGGGTCGCGCTTCATCAACTTGAACTGCACCCAAAACCCGCCTTCAAGCAATGTATGATACTTGTCAACGACGGGCGAAACCCGATGCTGGCGCCGGGGTTCACTATGCTTCTATCGTCACAGTCCGAAAAGCATCTGGAGGGTTCCGCCTCCGCACCAAATCCCATCACGGTTCGCGGACAGTTAGAGCGCCTTCTCGCCCATCCCCTATTCACCAACAGCAAGCGTTACCCCGTGCTGCTTGCCTACGCGGTGGAGCAAACCCTGCTGGGCCATGCGAATGAGTTGAAGGAACGAACCATCGGTGTTGAAGCTTTCGGACGCGAACCCAGCTACGACGTCAACCTCGATCCTGTGGTGCGCACCACGGCCGCCGAAGTCCGCAGACGGCTCATCCAGTACTACTACAGCCCCGAGCATGCCGGCGAACTGGTCATCGAACTTCAGGCGGGCTCCTACGTCCCGATATTCCGCGAGCCAATCGCGCCTCAAACGCACTCGTCTGCTGAGGCAAATCTCAAACTGAAGCCTCTGCAGCCCCTGGCAGGCTCGACAATTCCAGCAGTTTTCCCTGGACCATCCGGGCACTCCCCTTCCACACACATCCTCAGCAGGCGCATAGCCATTGCGACAGGCCTGTTTCTTGCCTTGCTTATCGGTTTTAGCCTCGGCCGCATCCGGCTGCCTCAGCCGCCCTCAAACCTTCAACAATTCTGGAACCCGATCACCTCCGCCCCGGGCCCCATCACCTACTGCCTTGGTGAACCCGCCGACACCAGCCAGGCAGACCGCATGAACATGTCGCAGGGCCGACCTCTCAACGGCGGCCTCGACGCCTCCGACGTAACAACTCTAGCCCGGTCAATCGTTCCTCTCGTGCCCCGTCACAATGAGTTTCGCGTCGTCTCAGCTTCGCAAACTGACTTCGCGCAACTCCGCGAGGGCCCGGTCGTGCTGATCGGCGCTTTCGATAACGTCTGGACGATGCGCATCACACAGGATCTGCCATTCGGCTTCACACGTGAAGACAACATCCGCGAGCTCGTTGATCGCAAGAGCCCGCAGCCGCGTTTCTGGACTCTTCAATGGCAGGTGCCCAATCTCAAGCTCGCAAAAGACTACGCCATCGTCGCCCGATTCCACGACCACGTTACCGGTCAGCCCGTGATCGTCATCGCCGGCATCCTCGGCGAAGGCACGCAAGCCGCCAGCGAGGTGGTCTCCAATCCCGCCTACCTCGATGCCATGCTGCAAAAGGCTCCCAAAAACTGGGAGCAGATGAATCTTGAGGCCGTCGTCGAAACCA
>JASHVU010000329.1 GCA_030044455.1 Acidobacteriaceae bacterium
TTCAAAGTCAGCGCTTTGGCCCGAAGTGACGGAAAGGTATACCAGTATTTTGTTGGATCGCCCAGGATCCAAACAATATCGTGAGTTACATAATTCAACTTGATGAGGAAGTTCTCTCGACTGGAGACGATTACGGTATTGTCGCTCGCGTCATAGGTCGCGGCGTTGGCGTGAAACCAGTCGACCCCGGGACGGACAAACGCGCTCGGGTCGTCTCCTTGGCTTTGCATGTAAGACGTCAAAATGTCCGCCATATCGAAAGTCTGAATCGGAGGCTGGCTTGAGCCTGGCACAAACTCCGCGACAATATCGTCGATGCTGTCTCCAAGATCGTCGATCCCGTTAAACTCGGCCAAAAGGCCAGTTGGGCCGGGATCGATGTTATGACTGAACGATGATAAGAGTGGTTGCGGAAGATCGGTTGGCGACACCGACTGTGTGCCGTCGAGCCCAAGCAGTGTGACGACTGTAGAAGTTTCGCTTCCGGCCACGAATTGGCCGTTTGCGTAATAGACGTCTGAGGTAGGGGTCGCTGGAACGACCCATCGTACCTGTCCATCAGTATCAACAATGACCGGTGATGCAATCGTCGATTTTAGAATGAAGAAGTTGTATCCCAAATTGCTCCCCGCGGCCCTAGCCATCACAATCGTCGGATTCAAGTAAACCCCAGTGGGATCCGTATAGGGATCTGTCGCGATCTGGTATTGCAAATCCTGTTCAGAACCATCCGCGAAGAGGAGCTGGAAACTCACCTGATTCTGATAGTTTTGGTAAAGACCAAAGACCGGGAGATTCATCGAATTAAGTTGCAGATCGCCGCGGAAAGCAAGGGCAGCGGTGCTCCAGGTGACTTTCACCGGCGCGGAGACCGAATTTGGCATGGCCGCAATGGTAAAGGTAACCGAGGACAGCCGGGAGATGCTTTGCCCGGAGAATTGAACGAAGGAGATGAATGGAGTAACACCCGGTTGATTGCCGGTGATGGAGATGTCGCTCTGTTGAGCCAGAGGCGTGTTCGAAGTTTCCAACTGGCTCCCAGTTCCCCGGGCGCACCCAAATACAGCCAGACTCAAACCTGCTAACAACCCGCCTTTGACAACGTTTCCTATCCGGGCCCCAACCATGTCGGCAAATCCTCCGGTGAGTGAAATCTCTGCTGCAATTGTTATCCGAACGAGACACGCCACGGCGCCGCGCAGCTTCGGAGTCAACGAATTCGCTGGGCATATGCTTTACCGCACCGCAGCGCTTCTTCGCCATTGTGGTTTTTGCCGCCTGATGTTCGCGAATTGCTGTGTAAATAACAGGCCGGCAATTAAGAAAGAAGTGTCCCTATAACGGACGGACGCAATAATTGTGGCCAGGATTACGCTGCGACATGCTTTTTCAGAACCAGGAGCCGGTAGTGCCACCGCTCACGCTTTGGGGATGCAAGGGCAACGTGAAACTCTCGGTTGAAAGACAGCAAAACCATTCCAGCTCCAGGCTCTTTCCCAGCCCGAAACGTTTCCTGTTGAATCTGCGAAACCGGGCAGAGCTTTCCCGCTGGAGCGTGACTGCACTGTGAGAGTCCGGTTGCGGCTCTACGGTGTTTTAGGAAATGGTGTAATGCCATTCACGGTTGTGCAGGGTCAGCGCTCCTTGGGGTCGCGCTGGCTTTTTGGCGTCGGTTTCTCGTTACGGCATTTCCTAAAACGCTTTAGTTTTGCGGCGGAGGTTTAAGGTAGCTCTCAAACTGCGCCAGGATGCGGTTGAAGAGTTCGGTGCGTGCTTCAGGGCCGGCGATGGAGTGGGTCTTACGGGGAAAGATTTGCAAATCATAAGGAATTCCGGCGTCGATCAGCTTCTGAACGTACTGCACCGTGTTTTCGATGTGCACGTTGTCGTCGCCGGTGCCGTGAGCGATCAGCAGTCTACCCTGGAGTTGCGTGGCCGCGTTCACCACAGAATCGTCGTGATAGAGATCGGCGTTCTGCGTGGGCAGGCCAAGGTAACGTTCGGTGTAGATGGAATCGTAGTTGCGCCAGTCGGTAACCGGAGCGACCGAAACCCCGGCTCTGAATCGGTCAGTGTGTGAGAGCGCGTAGAGCGTGAAGGTACCACCCCAACTCCATCCCCACCAGCCCAGGCGTTTGGGGTCGAGCTGCGGGTATTGGCCCAGAACGGAATCGACCACGGTCATCTGATCTTCAAATTGAACCGGACCGAAGTTGTGATAGCAGGCTTGCGCAAAATCGCGTCCGCGTCCTCCCATGCCGCGATTGTCTGCATGCAGAACGGCGAAGCCGTGCTCGGCAAGCAGCTCGTCGAAGAAAAGCTCGTCGGTCCAGTGATTCTGGATTGTCTGCGGGCCGGGACCGCCGTAGGGATTAACGATCAGGGGTACGGATGTGGGCGAGGTTACG
The DNA here is from genome assembly GCA_030044455.1 of Acidobacteriaceae bacterium. Lineage (GTDB taxonomy): Bacteria > Acidobacteriota > Terriglobia > Terriglobales > Acidobacteriaceae > Telmatobacter. The sequence continues at coordinate 2,409 of JASHVU010000329.1, forward strand.
CCTTCGGGCAGCAGCAAGGTTGCATGGAGCGGAGTGCCGTCGTGAGCCTTGACGGTGAGATCGATGGGGGGACGCAGACGGTATTGATCGAGCGACTCAGGCTGAAAGATGACGCTGCACTTGCCCGGCGCCTGGCACAGCTCGACGGTGGTGGGGTCCATTCGCGTGGAATGACGGTCGACGAACGCGGTGCCGGAGGGTGAAAATGAGCCGGCGTGGAAGCCAGGGGCCGTGGTCAGCGGCACGCGCTTTCCATCGAATGTGACTTGCCAAAGCTGCTGCTCGTCAACATTGCCTTCGTTCGATGCAAAATCGACAAACTTGTCTTTGAAGTCGACACGGGAAATGTCAGTGACCTCGAATTCGCCCTGCGTGAGCTGTTTTTCGAGTGTCGCAGCGGCGTCGAGGGGATGGCGCGGGTTGTAGCTATAGAGGTAGATATGGTTGTGGCCATCGGACCAGTTGGTGAGGACGATGTGGCCCTCGCCAAGGTCAACATTGTAGTTTTCATCAAGGAACTTCGAGTCTTTGATTTCGAGCATCTGGCGAAACAGGTCCTTGCCGGGATCGGCAAAGTAGATGTCGCGGTGCTGATGGTCGCGGGTGATGGTCTCGATCCACAGGGTCTTGTCGTCGACCCATCCGAATCGCGGAATGTAATCCTGACCGGATTCAATCGGCAGCCTGATCCATGAGACGTGGCCGCCGTTGGTTCCGACGACCCCGACACGAACGCCGGGATTGGGATCTCCAGGCTGCGGGTAGTGCTGGTTTTCAACCGTGGCGTGCGTGGGAATCCAGTCGGTGATAGGGTACTTGGGTACCTGCGCTTCATCCATTTCCAGGAAAGCAATGGATTTTGAATCGGGAGACCAGAAGTAGTTGCTGCGGACGTCGAGCTCTTCGAGATAGACCCAGTCGACCTCGCCTTCAAGAGTTTCAGGGTTGGGCGCCGGCGCAACTTTAACGGTTGGTTCGTTTGCCTCGCGAAGGCGAATGACTTCGAGACCGTGATTGTGAATGAATGAAATATTCCGGCCATCGGGGGAGAACTTCGGGTCGTCGCCCGAGGCAGAACCGGTATGACCCATCTGCACGCCGGTATTGGTCTTAAGGTCGTAGAGCCAGAGGTCGCCATCGGCGTCAAAGAGCAGGTGCTGGGAGTCTGGCGACCAGAAGTAGTTTGCCTCAGAGTAGCGGGCACGATGGTCCTTGTCCTGTTCGGAGCCGCCACCTTTGATCAGCGGCGCCAGCTTTTCGCGGTTGATGAACACCTCAGGTTTGCCGCTCGAAGAATTCAGGTCCATTAGCTGACCATTATCGATGTAAGTGAGATGGTGTCCGTCGGGCGACCAGGAGAGATCTTCGGGAGGACTGCCTGCCAGCGAGCCATGACTGTAGATTTCCTCGACGGTGAGCGGCTTGTAGGATGGCTGCTTTCCGGAATCCTGCGCGGTGGCCAGGACAGCGGAAACGGAAACCACAAGAGTGACGGAAAAAAGGGCTGCGGCGCGACGTGTCATAGAAGGACAAATCAAAGGGAGACTCCTGCTCAGGCGAAGTGGAGGAAGGTCGCCGCGGGTTCAGGGGGGATGACGGCCTGCCAAAAGTGTAAATCACGGTGAATACAACTGTTGCACAACCGGGGAGAAGAGTTTACGGCAGACCCAGAGAAGTCGTGGTCGGCTGGATTTCGTGCGGGGTTGCCGTTCGATCGGGTCGCGTCGACACAAAGGATTCAGCTTCGGTATACAGCATCTCTGGTTTTGCGATATCGTCCGGAACATGCAAGGTACAAGCGGGCAGGAGAGACGCAGAATTGGGCAGATGCGGCGTAAGCAGGTCGGCCGCCAGCAGCATGATGAACTTCACCCCCGGCTGCGGCCGGCGCGAGCTTTGGAGCTGCTCGATCGGGCGATGCGGGGTCGAGTGCCGGCGCTGGTGAAGCTCAAGAACGAGCTGATGGCCGAGTCGCCGTTCGCGTACTTTCGCGGAGCCGCTCCGGTGATGGCCGCGGACCTGGCAATGACGCCGAATACCGGAATCGTAAGCCAGCTATGCGGCGATGCGCATGTGCGCAACCTGGGGGCTTTCGCCGCACCCGACGGCAGGCTGGTGTTTGACATCAACGATTTCGATGAGACGATCCGAGGGCCGTTTGAGTGGGACCTGAAGCGCATGGCGGCATCGCTGGTGCTGGCTGGCCGCGCTTGCGGGCATCGGGAGGGCGCTGCACGTAAGGCGGTTGAGGCCTGCATTGAGCGCTATTCGGCGCAGATGCGCGCGTTTGCCAAAATGCCATTGCTCGAGGTTGGTCGATTCCAGGTACATCGACTGGGATTGGCAAAGCCGGTACATTTGGCGCTAATCAAGGCGGAACGTGCCACTCCGCTTCACACGCTGGACCAACTGACGGAACCGGAAGGCGGAGTAGAGGGTGCGCCCAGGCACTTCAAAGAAATCAAGCCGATGCTGACTCGTGTCTCCGCAGCGACGCGGGCGGTGGTTCTGGCTTCGCTGGTTCCTTACCGCACCATGCTGGAGCCGCAGCGGCAGCACCTGCTCTCGATGTACCGGCCCATCGATGTGGCATTCAAAGTGGTAGGAACCGGCTCGGTTGGATTGCGCGATTATTGCGTATATTTTGAGGGGAACGGCCCGGGTGATCCGCTGTTTTTGCAGATCAAGGAAGAGGTCGCGTCGACCTATGCGCCGTATTTGCCTGATGCGC
>JASHVU010000330.1 GCA_030044455.1 Acidobacteriaceae bacterium
TCACCTCACGCGTGGAAGGTCATACCAGGGCCCACTCACTTTCCCGAAACGGCTATTGGTGTCTTTTCACGCATCCTGTAGCGAAACCAGAATGACTGCACCCGAACCGGCATCGCTCAAGTCGACGCGACCCCAAGGAGCGGCGACCCTGCACAAGGCCCAAATAGGACACACCTATTCTGGTTTCGCTCGAATTCCCCAGGCTGCATCTCCTAAAGTGTTGATGTGCCTGCCTCGTCCCCCGCGAGGTGAGAAAATGAAATCGGGTTCCGGACCGTTCCCAGAATCTCACCCGGAGCCAGAGATCCCCACACGATGCTGCGCGTTCTTTCGACCCACCTGTTCCTGAGTCACCGGCTGCACCCCGGTCTGCTTGAAGAAGCCGGCCGCGCGGGCGCGGAGGCGATTGAGCTGTTTGCGGCACGCCAGCATTTCGACTACACCAGCCGCGAGCATGTGGCTGAGCTGGCCGAGTGGTTCCAATCCGTGCCGGTTGAACCATACTCGATGCACGCCCCGCTCTACCCCGACCGTGAGATGGGCCGCGCCGGAGCGCCGGGCATCAACGTGCTTCATCCCGAAAAGTCGCGCCGCATCGACGCTATGGACGAGATCAAACGCGCGCTCGAATCGGCCGAGCGAATCCCCTTCAAACATATGGTGGTGCACCTGGGCGAGCGCGACGACAGCTGGTCGCCCCGGTCGATGGAATACGCGCAGATCGCCCTCGAGCACCTGGGCGCTTTTGCGCGTCCGCTCGGCGTGCGGCTGCTGGTCGAGAACCTGTTGAGCGAGGTCACCACTCCCGAGCACCTGAAGCTGATTCTCGAGTTAGGACACCTTGACAACGTAGGAGTGTGCCTCGACCTCGGCCATGCGCACATCACCGTGGGCGTGGCGGAAGCCATCGGCTCGCTGGGCGGAAAGATTGTCTCAGTGCACACGCACGACAACCATGGCGAAAAGGACGAGCACCTGTGGCCCGGCGACGGAACCATCGATTGGCCGGCGACCGCCAAAGCACTCAAGGCTCTCGCCACGCCCCCGGCGACCGTGCTCGAAATCGGCTACGACCTCAACGACGCCCACAACACGCTGGCCGCCAAAATCGCCGCGGGGTTCGCAAAGTTCGAATAGTTGAATGTAGCACCGGCCTCCTGGCCGGCTGTCGTGCGGGTCTCCAGACCCGCATCTTGATTCCCTCGTTCCCTGTCTTCAGCAGATCCTCGGCAACTGCTCGCCGATCTGCGTGGGAATCACGCGGTTGGCGCCCATCGCCGTGCGCGCCACCAGCATGCGCTTGTGTTCGGCAGTCACGTGGCCGATGCGCGCCGCGTCGCGGCCTAGCGGATGTGCGCGCATCACTTCAAGTGCGCGATCTGCCGCATCCGGCGCGATAAAGATCACCACCTTGCCTTCATTGGCAACGTAAACAGGATCGAGACCGAGCAGCTCGCAGGCCGATTGCACCTCCGGCCGCACCGGAACTTTGGCTTCGTCGATCTCGATGCCGACGTTGGAAGAGTTCGCAATTTCATTCAGCGTCGAAGCGAGGCCGCCGCGCGTTGGGTCGCGCATGGCGTGCACTGAAGCGCCTACCGCGTCGAGCACTTCGCCAATCAATCCGTTCAATGCCGCGCAATCGGAACGAATCTGGCTTTCGAACTCGAGCCCCTCGCGCACACTCATTACAGCCATGCCGTGGTCGCCGATGGTCCCCGACACCAGCACCACGTCTTCAGGCTGCGCGCGTCCAGGACCCACCGATACGTCCGCACGTAGCTGCCCCACGCCAGTGGTGTTGATGTAGCAACCATCGCCATGACCGCGTTCAACCACCTTGGTATCGCCGGTGACGATCTTCACTCCGGCAACGGCCGCAGCTTTCGCCATTGCATCCACAACTGCGGCAAGCTGCGCCAGCGGAAAGCCTTCTTCGAGAATGAAGCCTGCGGTAAGAAATTTCGGAACTGCTCCGCTCACAGCCAGATCGTTCACGGTGCCGTTGACGGCCAGCTCGCCGATCGATCCACCGGGAAAGAAGATTGGCTGCACGACGAAAGAATCGGTGCTAACGGCGATGCGACCGCCGTCCGTCTCAAGCACCGCCGCGTCACCCAGGTTCTCAAGCTCAGGATTGCGGAACGCGGGCAGAAACAGATGCTCCACAAGCTCATTACCCAGTTTGCCGCCGCCTCCGTGGCCCATCACGATGGTGGGGTAATCGGCCAGCGGTAGCGGGCAACTCCAGTTTGCGAAATCGGGGGCGCCAGTTCTAGTTTCGGATGAACTCATGCGGGCATCACCTTCCCATTTGGCCAAATGTCCTGAGCGAATCGACCCCCCTTTTCACGAAATCGGAGCGCATCTTCGCTCACGTAGGCTAAGCTTTCCGGTTCGTAGCGGAGGCATTTCTTCGTGTATCGATAGACACCTTCAGCCCATTTCAAAAACTCAATACTCTTCGACACGAATCGCAAATCCCTGACAACGTTTGTTTCGTACCAGAGCCTCCCAATTGCAAGAGCGGTTCCGTTGAATTTGCAGCCGGAGAACTCAATACCCTCAGATTCCGAATCGATTACCCACCAATCGGGCTTCTCGTAATAGCGGCGGTCAATGTGACCGAATTGCGGAGCCAAGTAGTAACGCGTGTGAGCTGACAAGGGCTCCAAATCTCTTGCCTTGTCGGCCCCGAATGGCGAGTCGATCTCGAATAACTCAAACGAGGGTGAGTAGTCGAGCAATAGTTTCGCTTCGAAGCGTTTCTGCAGCTGCTCGACGAGCGAATTCACATCCGAAGGTAGAATGTAAAACCTGAATTGCCGACCCATGACTATTAGCTTACTTTCCCTGCTCCTGCGAGCTCTTCCGCACTCAAAAACCTTCCATAGTTGTAGTACGCCGCGCACGCGCCTTCGCTCGATACCATCGTCGCGCCGAGAGGATGACGTGGGGTGCACTCTTTGCCGAAGGCCGGGCACTGGGCCGGCTTGATAACTCCC
>JASHVU010000331.1 GCA_030044455.1 Acidobacteriaceae bacterium
GAGAGTCTGCGTAAACATGCGCTGGCGGTTGAGGCGTGCGCGGTGGCGTGCGGCGAGGCCGAGGCTGATCGTTTGGGGTTGACCGGCGGTGAACGCAATGCATTTCTCGAACTCTATTCGACCACGGCGCTGTTGCACGACTTTGACTACGAGCGGCACCCAACGGCAGAAGAGCATCCCTTTGTGGGCGTAAGGGAACTGGAGCGGCTGGGCTGGCCAGAAGAGATGCGAACGGCGATACTGGGCCACGCGGAATACTCGGGAGTGCCGCGCGAGACGCATCTGGCCAAAGCGTTGTTCGCCTGCGACGAACTGGCAGGCTTCTTGACTGCGTGCGCGCTGGTGAAGCCGAGCAAAGCAATCAGGGATGTGGAAGTGCCGAGCGTGCGCAAGAAGATGAAAGACAAAGCATTCGCAAAAGGCGTGAACCGGCAGGACGTGATCAAGGGCGCGGAAGAGTTAGGTGTGGACCTGGACGCACACATCGGCTTCTGTATTGCGGCGATGAAGAAGCGGGCGGAGGTGCTGGGGCTGTGAGGAGGCAGCTCTCAGAGTTCAGCTTTTTGCCAACGTCTGCCGCTCCCATTGCTCAAGGAGCCTGATTAATTCCGCTTGCATCCTCATGCGGCCTGGCCCATGATTGTGAAAACTTCTCCGCGGGCCCTCTTTCCTTGAAGACCTGAAACGCAAACCGCTCAGACACGTCAACGTAGGCAGAACTTGATCTGGCGCAGCGAATAGGCCATGGATGAATGATTCCAAGGCGCCAACCAGCAGACAATCCCCAACTATGCCGGACGATCAACGTACCATACCGATCACGAAGGGGCGCCCTCATCTGGCGACCAAAGCCCAACCGCCCCCTTCGTTCTTTGACCGGCGGTTTGGCGAACGGCGCAAACCCTTGCCCAAGGTGCCCTGGGGCAATATTGTCTGGCCGTTTGCGGCGGGGCTGTGCCTGGGCTTGCTGGCCCCCGAGGTGAGCAGACTCGCCAACGCTCTGGGCTACTGGGGTGAAAGGTTCTTGTTTCCGTTTTCGTTGCTGGCCGCGCGGCCTGAGTTCGGCTCCAGCAATTCGGTGGCAAGTGTTCTGTCGAAGATAGCTCTCTACCTGCAATTCCCTTTGGAGGGCATGTTGGCCATGTTGAATTTGCGCCGGCACATTCCACTGCGGCGAACCATGAGTCGACTGGCACTGCTCCACCTTGCAGCGGCGGCCATGCTGTGGCTGCTCGACCGCCCCCACATCAGGTAGGCCGCGTTTACGCCGTCGGATTCTTCTGGAGGAAATGACCCCGCACAACGTTGATTCTGTACCAATCTGTCCGACGCATGAATCCAAAGCCGGGGAAAATCAGCCGGCCTACGATGAAGAGTCACGGATAATCTCCTTATGCATATGTTGACCGCGTCGGGCAGATTGATTATCGTTTGCGGTTTACCTGGCTCCGGCAAGACAACACTCGCCAGAGCGCTCGAGAACAGACTTCGCGCTATTCGCCTTTCGGCCGACGATTGGATGGTGGCGCTTTCGCTCAGTCTCTACGACGAACAGATACGGGAAAAGATCGAAGCACTGCAATGGAAGCTCGCACAAGAACTGCTCGTGCTGGGTCTTATTGTGATCATCGAGTGGGGCACCTGGGGAAGGTCTGAGAGGGACACCTTACGTCTGGGAGCGCGAGCCCTTGGCGCCGCGGTGGAGTTGCATTGCCTTTCGGCGTCCGACGATGCTCTCTTCGAAAGAATTCGGCATCGGGGTGTCGAGAGTCCGGCCATTGAGAGAGAAGATTTGTCGAGATGGTCGAAGATGTTTCAGGCGCCTACGGCCGAGGAATTGGCTCTTTTTGACGAGCACCTTGTGAGTGATATTGCCTCAGCTTAGAGTGATTCACTCGAGCATGCGCAAGCAGCTTGAAGAAGCCTATGGCAGCGGGTTCTTGGTCCTTAATTCGGCTACGATCTCCGCTGCCGCGGCGCGGGCCTGCTCTTCTTTGTCAGGCGGAAAGCTGATGGCGCCTACGCGCGCGTGCCCTCCTCCCCCGTAGCGCTCGCAGATGGCGGCCAGGTTCACCATCTTGGCGGGGTCGGCCTTGGTCCAGGGATTGGAACCAACGGCGACCTTGGTGCGGAAGCTTGATTTCGACAAGCCGATGGAATAGGTGGCTTCAGGGAAGAGGTAATAGGGGATGAACTTGTTAAAGCCTTCGAGCGGGTGGTCGGTGATATCGAAGAAGATAGTGCCGTTGCGCTCCTCGGCGCGGCTGCGAATCAGCGCGAGCGATTGCTGGTGGCGTTCGAGCAATGGGGGCAACAGGTGTGAGACGAATGGCTGCTCGAGAACTTCGCCGAGCGGCATTTCAGTCAACAGCGGGATGAGGCGCGGAATAAAGCCCGGGTCCTGCGCGGACTCGATGATGAGTGTGAGCTTCATGGCCGGCGCCGGCATTTCAACGGCGGACTGGGGGCTCTCATATTTCGCCCCGTCCACGATGTCGGCCCAGTGGATGAGGTCTTTAACCGGTTCGGTGTTAAAGCCGAATTCTGTTGACGCGATGTGGGCCAGATAGCTGGTGCACGAGGTGTAGGTGGGGTCGAAAAATTTGTGCGCGGCGCAATCGGGATCGCGCTGGCAGGCGCGGAAGTGGTCCTGATCTTGAGCGGTGAGGAATGCAGAAAGGTGGTGATCGAACCACCATGTGATCCGCGGCGAAGTGGAGTATTTGAAATCGACGATGGCGTTTTCGTCGCCGGAGAACTCGGCTTCGTTAAAGAGAGCCCCGGCGCGATGAACCAAGCCGTGGTATTCGTAGTTCGCGTCGCGCCTGATGCGCTCACGGTGGAACCGCGTAAAGAGCGAGGCTGAGCAAGCTCCGTCGAAGCATTTGTCGTGATAAAAAACGCGAACCCGCAAGGCCGTCACTCCCTTTGACCGGGGAAAATTATGAGATACCGGAACTGTTTAGCATCAAGGGCGCGGCCGTTTGTGTCAAGGTCTGGATCAGGGAGCAAGGTCGCAAGGGAGCAAGGGAGCGAGGGAGCGAGGGAGCGAGGGGGACGAGGGAGCAATGGCGTCAGTGCTTCAACTTGTTGATCAATGCAATTAATAGCCTGCTAACATCTGCGCACAACTGCTCTGGTCTCTCATACGACTTTCCAGCGCCGAATCCAAGTGATTTTGCGATCACGATCTGCGTTTGCAGCTCGCATTTTGAACCCCTTGCGATCCCAAGGAACTGGAGGTACTCGCCTCTGGTCGACCTGCCGTACCCTTCGGCAATATTGCTCGCAATCGACACCGAGGCACGGCGCATTTGATTGACCAGTCCGAACTGCTCGGATTTTGGATACGAAGCTGTAAGACGGTAAACTTCCGTGCTCAATTCGACTGCCCGCTGCCAAACAATGAGGTCCATGAATGAATCTCCCACCTTCTGCTCCTCCAATCAATCGCGTGTATGACGTTCGAAAGGGTAAAGGAGATTTCACTCCGACAATGTGACCTTGATTACAAGCATCGGGCGCTCACTCCCTCGCTCCCTTGTTCCCTCGCTCCCGTCTTCCCGGTAATTCGCGTAGCACACGTCACTGGCGGGCCAGCCGCCGATCATTTACCCTTAAACATTCTCGATTCGTTTTTGGCAATGACGACGGACGCCGCCCACGCTCGATATCCGCTCACACAGGGCGTCAACCCGTGGCTGGTTACCTGTTCGGTGATGCTGCCCACGTTCATGGAGGTGCTTGACACCGCGATCGCGTCGGTGGCGCTGCCTTACATTGCCGGATCGCTCTCGGCATCAAATTCCGAAGCCACCTGGGTGCTGACCAGTTACCTGGTGGCGAACGCGGTCATTCTGCCGGCGTCGAACTGGTTCGCGCGGCGGTTTGGGCGCAAGCGGTTTCTGCTCTCTTGCGTCATCATCTTTACCATTGCTTCGTTTTTTTGCGGCGCGGCGCCCTCGTTGGCCGTGATTTTGCTGGCCCGCGTGATGCAGGGAGCCGGCGGCGGCGCGCTGCAGCCGCTCTCGCAGTCGATCCTGCTGGAAAGTTTTCCTCCCGCCGAACGATCGAAATCGATGGCCGCCTACGGACTGGGCATTGTGGTGGCGCCGGTGCTGGGGCCCACGCTGGGCGGGTGGCTGACCGACACCTTCAGCTGGCGCTACGCCTTCTACATCAACATTCCCGTCGGCATCCTCGCAGTGATCATGATCAGCCGCTTTGTTCACGATCCGCCCTACATCAAACATGCCAAGGTAGGCCCCTTCGACAACATCGGCTTCGGCCTGCTTTGCGTATGGACGGGCTGTTTGCAAGTTGTTCTCGACAAGGGACAGGAAGATGACTGGTTTGGTGCGACGTGGGTCCGCTGGGCGGTAGCTGCGCTGGTGGTTGCGCTTATCCTCTGGATCTGGCGCTCATGGAGCAATCCCAAGGGACTGGTGGATCTGCATGTGCTCAAGGATCGCAACTTTCGCACCGGCTGTTTCATGATCGCGATGCTGGGCATGTGCATCTACATCACCATCGCCATCCTGCCGCTTTACTACCAGACGATTCTGGGCTACACGGCCTTTGCCGCAGGTCTGGTTGTGGGTCCACGCGGTATTGGTTCGTTTGTGGGCTCGCCCGTTATCGGCTTCCTCGGTTCGCGAATCGACAACCGCAAACTGCTCTGCGCGGGATTCCTCGGCTTCGCGGTCTGCTCCTACATCTTCGGTTCGGTCGACCTCGATATTGGTCCGTTTACGTTACTGATTCCCATTCTGCTCACCGGGTTCGCGCTGAGTTTCGTCTTTGTGCCCCTCGCCACCATGACCACGCTTACCATCCCCAATCGCGAGATGGGCAATGCCACGGGCCTGTTCAACATGCTGCG
>JASHVU010000332.1 GCA_030044455.1 Acidobacteriaceae bacterium
GTGGATTCGTCGTAAGCCACGGCGGAGCGGTAGCCGTGGGGGAGAGTTTGGGATGGGTGCCAAGAGATGCCGCCGTCTCCCGAGTAATTAGCTGTGTTAGCGGACGAATCAGGCTTCTTGAAATCCCCGCCCACAAGTACACCGACAGTGTCAGTTCGAAATGCGAATGAGAAAATCCCTGAATTCTGGTTATCGCCGAATGAGAACCCGATCCTGGCGATCGAGCCTCGGCAAGGTTCGCAGGTCGCCGTGCGTTCTTCGCGGAACACCGTGATGTAAGATCGCTTCGCTGTCCCTGACGCGAATCGAAGCGTGTACTTCCAGACGGGGTCAACCTGCGGCGTATTGACTATTTGCAAGACCGAATTGCTTGCGGCGAACGATCCCTCTCCGTGGTCGCACTTCCCCTGATACTTAGATTCGAGCCTCCCGCTGTTCCAGTTCCAGACCCGGGATTTCTTTCGCACTGAATCGCCGAGTACAAAAGCGTGATCGGCGTTTTCTGCTTGGATTGAGTCCCAAAATCCGCTTGCATCCGGGTTCGTCGCAACCAGCTTCCAAGTCTGGCACCCATCCGTTGTCTTATACAGCCGCGACAGATCGCCGGTCCCGCTCGACATCACAATCGCAGTGTTCGCATCGAACGCTTGGATGCCGCGAAAGTCCAGCTTGTCTGCACCTGGAGGAACAGCGCACGGCTGCCATTGATATCCTCCGTCTTCCGTCCGCAACACCGTTCCATTCGTCCCGCTGGCCCACGCTACCCCGCCGCCAACATTGTCAATGCCGCGCAAATCGGAGGTCGTCCCCGAGTTCTCGATCTGCCACTGGGCGTGGAGCGCTCCGCATGTGACCAACGCAACCATCAATGCGGCGCGGGCCATCGGGCCCACGCGACAACCGGGCTGGAGCCCGGCGCTACACCCCATCCGCTGCATACCGAACAGTGTAGGCCAAACAAAGCAAAGTAGCGCCGCGCTCCAGCGCGGTTGTACAACCGATCTCCAGATCGGCAGTAACGCGCGCTACCCGCCCCTGCTCCCCCAGAACTTTTTTCTCCGTCAAAACGTAAATCTTTGCATCCCAGACCTCCGCCCTTTGCGGATTAGGAGACAGCAGCGATATATGAGCCGCGACTGGCAGCCGGACTTCGAAAAACTCGTTGACGAGCACCAGTCGATGGTCTTCTCGCTGGCGTTGCGTATGACTGGCGACCGCGGACTGGCGGAAGAGATTGCCCAGGATACTTTTCTGGCTTTGGACGGGAGTCTCGGCAAGATTGAGAGCCCGGAACACGCGCTGAACTGGCTGCGGCGAGTGGTGATGAACCGCTCAGCCGACGCCTTGCGGCGCCAGCGGGTGCGCGGCATGAATCTGTGGGTGGAGATGGATGAGAATTACGGGGCGCTTCAGGAACAGCGAGGATCTCAGTTAGGTTCACGGCTGGAAGCCTTGCTGGAGACATTGCCTTCTCCACAGCGTGCGGCACTGGTGCTTCGCTACCAGGAGGGGCTGACGCCCGATGAAATTGCGGCGACGCTGGAGTCGCCGCTGGCCACGGTGAAAAGCAACCTGCAACGGGGATTGAAGCTGCTGCGGGCCAAGGCCGAGAGCCATTTGAAGGAGTACATTCGTGGAACCTGAGCCGATGGACAATTTTGAACGCGAGTTGCAGCAGGGGATGTTGCGATTGCCTGCGCCCTCGGGTTTGAAGCGCAAGATCATGGCGCGCAAGCAGGCTCGCGACGCCGAGAAGACGCACCGGCGCGTGGTCTTCTGGCAGCGTCTGGCAGCGAGCATAGTGCTGTGCAGCGCGGTGGGCGGCGGCGTCGCCTGGCACAACATTCACGAACGGCGCAAAGGCGAGGCGGCGCGCGAACAGGTAATGGTGGCGCTGCGCATCGCCGGACGGGCGCTCGACCAGATGAATGCGCAACTGGCGGAACACAATGATGGCAAGTAGGAAAGGGAGATCGATGAAGAGTTCAATTGTTGCAAATCTGTTGGCAGGTGCCGCAGTTGTTTTCATGGCGCCGGCCTTTTCTGCGCCGGCGTTGGCGCAAACTACGGGCCTGCCCCTGCCATCAGCCGTTGAGAAGGAGCTTGAGGCCAAGGCCTCAAACGTAACCGAAGTCACGCTCGACAAAAACATGCTTGGATTTGCATCGAAGTTCCTGGACAAGAAGGACTCTGACCAGGCCAACGCCAAGCAGCTCATCCAGGGGCTGGATGGCATCTACGTACGCGACTACGAGTTCGACAAAGAGGGTCAGTACTCGCTCGAGGAAGTCGATAACCTGCGCAAGCAGTTTTCCGGCGGCGAGTGGGTGCCCATGGTGCACGTGCATGAAAAGAAGTCCGGCGAATCGACAGACATTCTGGCAAGGATGGTGAACGGCGAGTCGCGCGGCATGTTTATTCTGTCCGCCGAGCCCAAAGAGCTGACCATCGTGCTCATCCAGGGCCCCATCAAGATGGATCAGCTCGGCGAACTGGGCGGCATCGGCGGCCTTGGAGCGCTGGGCGACGTTGGCAAGACCGTAAAGAAGGCTGACAAGTCTGCAAGCAAAGGCGGTGGCGAATGAGATTTCTGGCGGCAGTTGCAATCTGCGCAATCGTGCTGATGGTGCCGGTGGCCGTGCTGGCCGGCGGAGCGAACGGGTTCGACGGCGTGGTGACCACGCTCGAGCATCGTTACCACGCGCACGCCACGCGCATTCCGTTTGTCGGCTTGATCAGCCTGGTAGCGCACAAGGCCACCAGCGGAGGCGTAGCCGGGTTGCACGTAGCTGAATTCGACGACTTCAACCAGCAAGTGGACGGCGACGAGCTGAATAACATTGTTGCGGATAAGCTGGGCACTGGCTGGTCGCGCATGATTCGCGACACCAGCAAGCATGGCGCCGAGCAAACGCTCATCTTTACGCGCCCTGACGGCAATCGCATGGGGCTGTTTATCGTCGACCTCGACGGCCACGAGATGGACGTGGTGCAGATTTCGGTCGATCCCGATCATCTCAACCAGAGCATCGGCAAATACAAGCACCATGACGGCGATGGCGGTTCCGCGGATCACGACGACAACTCCGACGCCGACTCCGATTAGTTCTCGTTACCGAAAGATCGCATCATAAATAGCACTGTCATCCGGAGCGAAATTTGGCGTGTATTTTGCGCCAAATGGAGTCGATGGACCTGCGGTTGTCTTGAATGAATTGCCGCGCTTCGCAACGGGTCGGCGTATCACATCTCCACTCCCCATTACGCCATCTACACTGAATGCAGCATGACCACTGCTGCCCATGCGCCGTTGCACTATCGCGGCCGCGTCGCTCCATCGCCCACCGGCTATCTCCACATCGGCCATGCACGCACTTTCCATGTTGCGTGGCAGCGCGCCCGCGATGCGAACGGCACGCTGGTCATGCGCATGGAAGATCTGGACGCCGAGCGCAGCCGCGCTGTTTACGCCGATGCGGCGTATGAGGATCTGCGTTGGCTCGGCATCGATTGGCAGGAGGGGCCAGACATCGGCGGGCCGTATACGCCGTACGAACAAAGCCGGCGCAACGATTTTTATTTTGCCGCATGGCGACATCTCTTTGCTGGCGGATTCATCTATCCCTGCCGCTGCTCGCGCAAAGACCTGGCCTCCGCGTTGAGCGCACCACACGAGGGCGCCGACCCCGACGATGAGCCCATTTATCCTGGCACCTGCAGGCCCGGCACGTGCGGTCCCGCAGCACCACTAAATGAAGGAGCTTTTAAGACCTCGCTAGCCGGCGCAGATTTGACCGGCGCGGTGAACTGGCGATTCCGCGTCCCCGACGGCGAAGCCATCGAATTCATCGACGGCAATCTCGGCCCGAAACAGTTTGTGGCCGGCGTAGACTTCGGCGATTTCCTCGTTTGGAGACGTGATGGCGAGCCGGGGTCCCCACGGACAGGTCTTCGTCCGTGGGGTGGTGGCGCTCCCAGTTATCAGCTCGCCTGCGTTGCCGATGACGCGGCCATGCACATCACTGAAGTCGTCCGCGGCGCCGACCTGCTCAAATCAACCGCCCGCCAGATCCTGCTCAATCGCGCGCTCGGCTACCGGTGTCCCGCATGGTTTCATTGCCGGCTGGTGACGGACGCAAATGGCAAGCGCCTGGCCAAACGCCACGAGGCGCTTAGCATTCGCGCGCTGCGCCAGCGGGGCGCGAGGCCGACGGAGCTGTTGAGCCTGGAGCCGTTTCAGAAATAGAAAGAGCGCGACCCATTACAGTCGCGCTCCTGGCCGTACTTTCATTGTGACCTGTGCTTGATAAACTTCCCCGTCTGCAACTCCCGCATCGCCGTCTGCAGTTCAGCCTGCGTGTTCATCACAATCGGCCCGTACCACGCGACCGGCTCTTCGAGCGGCTTGCCGCTCACCAGCAAAAACCGGATCCCCTCAGGCCCGGCCTGCACCACGATCTCGTCGCCGCGGTCGAACAATACAAGCGAGTGGTTTTTCGCGTCGTACACCGGCTGCGCAGTGGCATCCACTGCCGATTCAGTCAGCACCGCCTGCGGAGCCGATGCATCGCTGAACGTGCCCGCACCCGCGAAGACGTAGGCGAAAGCGTTGCGCGTGGTTTCAACTTTGATGCGCTTCTTCTTGAACGGCGTCACACTGATGTCGACGTAGCGCGCGTCGACACCCATTCCCGTCGCCACGCCTTCGACCGGTCCGGTCTTGCCCCAGAACTCGCCGCAGATAATGCGCGCCCTGGTGCCGTCATCCTCGGTCACCTCGGGGATCGCGCTTGAAGGAATGTCCTGGTAGCGCGGATCGGTCATCTTCAGATGTGCCGGCAGGTTGGCCCAAAGCTGGAATCCGTGCATGCGCCCGCGCTCGTCGCCCTTCGGCATCTCCTGGTGCAGGATGCCGCTGCCGGCGGTCATCCACTGCACATCGCCGGCCGTCATGCGGCCCTTGTTGCCCAGGCTGTCGCCGTGCGCAACTTCACCGGCCAGTACGTAGGTGATGGTCTCAATGCCGCGGTGCGGATGCCACGGAAATCCCGCGAGATAGTCGGCCGGATTCTCGTTCCTGAAGTCGTCGAGCAACAGGAATGGGTCGAACTCGTGCGTCTTTCCGAATCCGAAGGCGCGCTGCAGCTTAACGCCTGCGCCCTCAATGGTTGGTTTGGTCTGGTAAATCTCTTTCACGGCTCTAAGTGACACGGTTGGACCTCCAGCGACTCCCGAATCGTAGCAGGGCTTCGGTTGAATCACATGGTTAATAGATGCGCGGGCGAGATATTCGTTGCAACAGGTAATTTGACCCCTCCGCCGCCTTTCGGGTTCTCAGTGCCTCGTATCAGGCGCGAGTGTGCTCGCGCCGATAAGGCTCCTGAGTCGAGTCAGGGTTTTACAGACTGCGGAAAAACACATTGCGGGGCGCGAAATTCCAGAAGATCGTCCCTCAGGGGCTAAAGCCCTCATCGTTTTGTTGACGTTAGCGGCACGGATAAATCCGTGCCCTTTCAAAACTGCGGCTGCGATTGGATTTTTTCGCAGCCTGTTTAACCCCTACAGGGTCGACCTCGCGTAAATTGCGTCGTTCACCGGACTTTTCAGCAGCCCGTTACCGCGTGCCGCGCGTTGACAGGCCTTCATCCGTCTCGATCCGCAGCGACCCGATGCGCCCGCTGGGGACATCCATCACCGCAAAGCGCAGAGCAACCGGCTTCGGGCCGGGAATTGCGGCGATATCTGCGAGGCCGGAAATTGCAACTTTCTTAACCTCTGTCGCACTCAGTTTGCGGTTGAGCGGGATGCTCATGAACTGCCCCGGCTTGCCCTTCTGGTCGAAGGTGCAGACGGCAAGTTGCAGATTCACTTCGATCCTGGCATCATCTATCGGTGCAAGCGTCAAGTTCGAAGCCCCGATGTTGACGTTGAATTTGAGCCCATCGGGTGAATCAGGTGGCAGAGTTTTCGCCGAGAGCACAATCGAAGTCGCATCGAGGGGCGTCCCGCATGCCAGCTCCTTCAATGCCTGCCTCACATCCTGCGGCCTCTGCGCGTTCTCCGGAACTGCGAAATAACCACGCCGGTATTCGAGATGCCAGTCTTTGTTTTTTGCCTCAAGGACGATTCGACGATATTCGCCGTTCCACGTCTTCGAGTCTGGATAATAAGCAATCTCGTAGAAATCGCTGCTATCGTCCACGCTGCGGTGAACACAGTCGGCAAGGTCATTGTCACCGGTACAGACCTCGCCACCCGTGCCGTCGGCCATCAGGTGCATCGTGTCCAATTCCCGGCTTTCTCCTTCTGCCTGCCGGTCCATGGCATAGACCAACTGTGCCTTGGACACGGCAGGGACGAAAGAACTTGCATTATATGTGGACACTGTGGGCGTCCGTACGCCGGCAGGATTGATGGGATACACGGCGATCTTTGCATCGCTGAGAGCGTTCGCGACAGCCTCTGTCCTCCTGTTGTAGACGTGCTCCTGCGCTGCGTCCATGGCGGGATCGATGCAGATAGGGAAAGCCGTCGAGATCCACAGTAAGTTCTTCCGGCCCGGATATCCCGACATGTGGTGCGCAATTGCTTCCAGAGCATCGGCTGTCAGTCGAACCCGAGTGTCCATTTGTTCTCGGTAGACGAATGTTTCAAAGCCGTCGAGTTCACGAAAAAGATCTTGCCATGGACCGGATAAATCGGGAGGTCCACCTGCGGACTTATTCAGTCCCGTCTCGTCGGATGACGGCCCCGTTACCTTACTGGGCCCCTTTATTGGCAAGTAAGGGTCATCGCGAGGATCGACCTGCGCAAAGTCGTGGCCCGCAGTGCTGATAGCCTTCTTCACCGCAGCTTGCAATAGCTTGGGATCGCCCGTAAAGTCCTGCAGCATCTCCAGCTTGAACCCGAGCAGGAAAACCGCAACCGGAACATCGCTGGGGAGTTGCGCCAGCATTTTCACTGACTGTGCGTGGACTTGTACCTGATATTGGACCTCGGTGTTTAATCCGTCCATCAGAATAATCGTTGGCGGCACTGGGTTCTTCTGCAGGGCAATCACATTGGTGTAAACGCCGACCGCCGGCTGGTTCTCGACCTCGGCTTGCCGCGGAAGATTCGCAACCGAGACCTCATTAAAGCTTGAGATCTTCTGCGCACGCCTTTCCTTGCTCTTGCCCGCCGTCTGCTCGAAGAGTTGGAAATCTTCTGGCTTGAGGCC
>JASHVU010000333.1 GCA_030044455.1 Acidobacteriaceae bacterium
GAGCATTACTACGGGTTGGGCCAACAACAGAAAGGCTGGATGGATCTGCGCGATCACGAGATCCGTTGCTGGCACGACTACGGCGCCATTGGCGGCGAAGACCTGTGCGTACCATTTATGGTGTCGAGCCGCGGCTACGGGCTGGTGTGGGATAACCCTTCGAAGACGACCATCGATCTCGGCTTCAACCAGCGCAACGTGTGGTCGTCTGAGGTAGGTGACGCTGTTTCGTATTTCGTGATCGCCGGCAAAACCAGCGACGAGATTTACGAGGGCTACCGGCTGCTGACCGGCGCCACGCTCATGTTGCCGCGCACGGTTTACAGCTATATCCAAAGCAAGGCGATCTATCCTACGCAAGACCAGCTTCTGGACGTAGCCAATGAATATCGCAAGAAGAATCTGCCGCTCGGAGTGATGGTCGTCGATTTCCTGAACATGACAAAGCAAGGCGAGATGGACCTCGACCCCAAGCGCTGGCCCGACCCTGCGGCGATGAATCGCGAACTGCATCAGATGGGCGTCGATTCGCTGTTGAGCGTGTGGCCGCATTATTCCAAAGGCACACAGTTTTACGACTTGCTCGAGAGCAAGGGCTGGCTGATTCACACGCCCGACGGCAAGCCCGACCCGGGCGGATTCAAAGACGTGATCGGGCCCAACATCGACACTACCAATCCTGAAGCAGCGCGCTGGTTCTGGGAGAAGATTCGCGACCGTTACATCAAGCCCGACGGTTTCGATTACATCTGGCTCGATGAGACCGAGCCCGATATCGATCCCGCTAAGGACGTTTTTTATGTCGGCTCAGGCACGCGCTACTACAACGTGTATCCGCTGTTTCACACTGCCTCAGTGTACGAGGGATCGCGGCGCGACTTCGGCGACAGCCGTCGCGTCTTCATCCTGGCCCGTGCGGCCTACCTTGGTGCGCAGCGCAATGGCACTGTGTTCTGGTCGAGTGACATTCAATCCACCTGGGACATGCTGAAGCGGTCGATTCCCGCAGGACTAAACTTCACGGCCAGCGGAATGCCCTACTGGGACACCGACATCGCCGGCTTCTTTTCGCCGCAAATTCCCGCCGACTACCAGGCCCAGCACAAGCCGCTCATCGACGGCTCCGATGCGCGTGACGTGATCGCCAACTACGAAGATTATCCCGAGCTCTTCGTGCGCTGGTTCGAGTGGGGCGCGTTTCAGCCCGTGATGCGCGCCCACGGAGAGCGGAAACACAACGAGGTGTGGTCGTATGGCAAGCAGGCCGAGCCCATTCTTGAGAAGTATCTCCGCTTGCGCTACACGCTCTTGCCATACACCTACTCGCTCGCCTATCGCACTTACCAGACCGGCGCTCCCTACATGCGCGCGCTGTTCATGGATTTTCCGCGCGACCCAAGAGTTGCCGATATCGGCGATGAATACATGTTCGGTCCGGCATTTCTTGTGGCACCCGTTACGGAGCAGGGCGCGACCAGCCGCGAAGTTTATCTGCCCGCCGGCTGCAACTGGTACAACTACTGGACCAATGAGCGCTTGCAAGGCGGCCAGTCCGTTCGAGTCAACGCCCCCATCGATACGCTGCCGCTGTTTGTGCGTGCGGGCAGCATTGTGCCCACTGCGCCTGCGTTCAACGGCTGGAAGAAGACGCTGCCCATCGCATCGATACGCGTGTATCCGGGCGCCGACGCGAGCTTTACTGTTTTTCAGGATGACGGCACCACCTACGCATACGAGAAGGGCGGCGGTTCAGTCACAAAGCTGATCTGGGATGACAAGACGCATCAGCTCAAGCATGAGGGACCGGCGCTGAATGGAGCGGCGGTCACAGTAGTCGGGAAGTAGGCCGCATCAGTCGCGCGACGCAGAGTTTGGTTCACTCGTAATGCAGTGCGTTCATCAGATCAATTCTGGTGGCTCTCCGCGCCGGCAGCCAGCACGCCAGTATCGTGACCGTCACCATGACAAATGGGGCAACGGCGAGAATGAAGGGATCGGCGACGCTCAACCCATACAGCACGCTTGAGGCGACGTTGCGCAAAAAGATCGCTCCCACAACTCCGATGATCGAACCCGCGATGGCCAGCCGTATTCCCTGCTGAAGAACCATGCGAATTACGTCGTGACGATCTGCGCCCAGCGCAATGCGAATCCCGATTTCCCGGGTGCGCTGCGAGACCGCGAAGGCCATCACGGCGTACACGCCACCGGCGGCAAGAATCAAGGCCAGCAACGAGAATCCGCCTAGCAAAAACAGATCGAAATTGCGCAGCGAGTCAGAATCGGCAACCATCGATTCCATTGTTTTGACCTCATAGGCGGGAACCCGTGAATCGACTGATGCAATGGCCGCGCTGATGGAATGGAGCAGTTCGTTCTCGGCAAGATTACTGCGGACCGCGATCGCCATATTTGCCTCAAGAAGTGCAAGTATGGAGTCGGGAACCTGCGTGTAGGGGTAGTACGCGGTCGGCTCGATCGCCACATCGGCGCCCCAGTGGCGAACGTCGCCAACCACCCCAACCACTACGCACCACTCGCTCCCTTTAAATCTGGGTTTGATCCGCTTGCCCACTGCGCTCTCGCCCGGCCAGTACTTGCGGGCCAGGCTCTCGCTCACCATCGCTACAGGTAGAGAGCCGGCGGTGTCCTGCTCGTCAAATGCGCGGCCCTGCAACAGCTGTATTTGAAGCGTGCGGAAATAATCCTCGCCCACCGCGCGGTATCGAGTCACAACCTCTCCCTCAGCCGGCGCCTGTGCATGGTTCCCAGTGTCGATGGGCATCGAAGGATCGGTGCCGCTCAGCGGAAGATCGCGCACCACGGCAGCCGACTCCACGCCGGGTATCGCGCGCACTCGCACTACAACGTCGCGGTAGAAATCGGAAATCCGCGGCCCGGTCAGTGCGTCGGGCGCAGCAATGCGAAAAGTTAGTACATTTTCCGGGGAGAAACCGAGCTGTACGTTTCTAAGGACCCACAAACTCCTGAGAGCTAGTCCGGTTCCGATCAGCAGCATGCACGCAAGCGCAGTTTCGGTGACGATCAGGATCGAACGCACGCGGCCGGATGCAAAGCCAGGCGCGCCGCCGTGTTCTCGAAGGTTGTTAATCACGTCAACGCGAGAGGCCTCCATCGCCGGAGCGAGTCCAAAGAGGACTCCGACTGCCGCAGTGACTAGAAGCGAGTAGACCAAAACTGTGCCGTCGATGCTGGTTTCCTCGATCCGAGGAGCGGAAGGTGGATGGAGAGCAAACATTCCCCGCAGCAAGCCGAACGCGACGGCAATTCCGACGGCGCCGCCGGTTCCCGCCAACAGCACACTTTCCGTAAGCAATTGACGGATGAGGCGCATTGGTTGCGCACCGAGCGCGCTGCGCACGGCCATCTCGCGCTGCCGGCCAGCTCCCCGGGCCAGCATCAGGTTCGCCACATTGGCACAAGCGATCAGCAGCACGAAGCCGACGCAACCCATCAGCATCAGCAGCGCCGGGCGCACGCTGCCTGTGTATGCGTCGTCTAGTGTCAGGAGCGAAACGCCAAAGCCAGCGTCGTCGCTCGGATTTTCCAGATGCAAACGTGTTGCTTTGGCGTTGAGCTCACTGCGCGCCTGATTGAGACTCACCCCATCCGGCAGGCGGATGATGCCGGAGAGCCAGTGGAGGTTGGGATTCGAGCCAGTTCCGCTATCCGGACGCAACTGCAGCAGCGTCCACAGCAGTTCCTTGCCGTCGAGGCCATTGAACCCTGCCGGCATCACACCAACTACGGTATAAGGCACTCCGTTAATCTGAATGGATTTTCCGGCGATATTGGTATCGGAGCTGAAGTGGCTCATCCAAAGGGAGTAGCTGAGCATGACGAATTGGCCGGCGCCGGAATGATCCTCCGAAGGAGAAAAGAGCCGGCCGATCAGCGGCGGCGTGCCGAGGGCAGGCAGGAAATCGTAGGAGATCACGCCTCCTCGAATGCGTTGGGGCGGGTCGCCAGGACTACCGATATTGAATTGCCATGAGACATGCGCACCCATGTTTGCCAGCGGTCCACCCTGCTGCTTCCAGTCGAGAAAATCCTGCGTTGAGAAGAGGTTGCTGGCTCCATTAGCCTGCCGTTGCTGCACCACGGCCAGACGGCCGGAGTCACGGGCCGGCCACGGCCTCAGCAGTACCGACCGGATCACGCTGAACATTGCCGTATTGGCGCCGATGCCGAGCGCCAGCGTGAGCACAGCTACGAACGTAAACCGCGGAGACTTTGCCAGCGATCGGGCACC
>JASHVU010000334.1 GCA_030044455.1 Acidobacteriaceae bacterium
CGAGTGTGGCGTATCGGACGTCATCGGGTTCCCGCTCAATGCGATCGACGATCTCTGAGGAATAAGTCGGGAACAGCATCGTCTTGCGGATGCGGGTGAGCCTTGCGATTCTTCGGGCTCCGAACAGGCGTCCCGCCTTAAAGGAACGAATCGTGTCGGACCTGGCGATAGTCTTCGATAGTTTCTCTTTCCCCTCAACTTCAGTACGTTTCAATTACCCTCCGTGTCTGCCCTTCGCGAGGTTGGGGTGCAAAATCGGCGGGCAGGATGGTTTGCGTATCAATAGCCTCGGCATCGGCATGTTTCCGTTCCTCCGGAATCTTCTTTTTCGGCGCCGATTCCAGCAAATTGTAACGCTTCCCCAGAGGACTGCGACGCCAGGAATACGGGAACGCAAAAAGGCCAAGGTTTACCGCGACAAGCTTCGCCGAGGATGGCGCTTCCTTTTTTGTACAAACTTCAGAGGCAGGGCCCTGTCCCCTCCCACCAAAGTTCGGAGCACCTGACCCAACCCTTTGAGAGAACCCCCACCCGGCCATGTAGAATTGATTGAATCCGATGAACCAGATGACTCCAGCGGCTGCCAGCCAGGCATCCCGCTCCCAGCGGGACCCGGAGTCGCGGATGCCCGAATCTGACCCGTACATGATTCACGTTGAAAAGCTCACCAAAACATACCGGACGGCGCGCGGTGAGCTCACGCTCTTTAACGATCTCGACCTTGAGGTCCGGCGGGGCGAAATGGTGGCGATCGTGGGCCAGTCGGGCGCGGGAAAAAGCACTCTTTTGCACATTCTGGGCGCTCTTGATGCTCCCTCTTCGGGAACTGTATACTGCGCGTCAACCAACGTGGCCAGTCTCTCGGGCCAGCAAGCGGCAGGGTTTCGCAATCGTGAGATCGGATATGTGTGGCAGTTCCATTATTTGCTGCCTGAGTTTACGGCGCTTGAAAACGTAGCAATGCCGCTGCTGGCTCGCGGCCAAAGAAAGCTGGAAGCGATGACGCAGGCGGCGAGATGGCTCAAAGAGGTGGATCTGGACGATCGCGGACTGCATCGCCCCGGCGAGCTTTCGGGCGGAGAACAACAGCGGGTAGCGCTGGCCCGGGCACTGGTAAATAACCCGAGGCTGTTGTTGGCCGACGAGCCCACCGGCGACCTGGATTCGGTAACTGCAGGCCGAGTCTTTGAACTGATCGAACGTCTGCACACGGGCCACGGGTTAACTTCAGTAATCGTTACCCACAACCATGAATTGGCTCAGCGCTGTACGCGTGTGCTGTGTCTTGAACACGGTCGACTTAAAGAGATTTCGACGGCTGCCTGAGGGTACCAAAGAAACAGAGTCGTTCCGGCGAAAAAGCACCCTTTGTGGCATTTTTTGAGTCATATAAGTATCAGTCTGAGCGGGTTTTAGATCTCGTTCAGGCGGCTGCAACAGGATGGGAGTCTTCCGGCAGTTCGAGGACCGGCGACGTGGGAGTTCGACAAGGCCCGGAACCATCCAAAAGAGCTGTTCGAGGGCGGGAACCGGTTTTTCTCTAGAAGAGGCTCTCGGCGGTGATTCAAGCGGAAGGGCACGCGCGGTCTGGGCTGAAATCGTGGGCGAAGCGCCGGGCGACGAAGTTACGTTGAAAAGGTTCGCGTTCGCAAGCGAACGATAAACATTCGTCGCCGGGCTTCAATTTAAACGGACGGTCACAGCTGCCGATAGCCTGATGAGTGGGGGTTTTCCATGTTCGAACGCTACACGGAGAAGGCGAGACGCGTCATCTTCTTTGCGCGATATGAGGCCAGCCAGTTTGGCTCGCCGTACATCGAGACCGAGCATCTTCTTCTGGGTCTGCTCAGAGAAGACAAGGCACTGACCAATCGCTTCCTGCGCTCGCACGCATCGGTGGAGTCGATCCGCAAGCAGATCGAAGCGCATACCACCATCCGCGAGAAAGTTTCGACGAGCGTCGATCTACCGCTCTCGAACGAGTGCAAACGGGTGCTGGCCTACGCTGCCGAAGAGGCTGAGCGGCTGGGTCACAAGCACATCGGCACGGAACATTTACTCCTCGGATTACTGCGTGAAGAAAAGTGCTTCGCTTCGGAGATATTGCAGGAGCGCGGCCTAAAGCTTGCCCAGATTCGCGACGAACTGGCCCGCGTTACGCAAGAGAAGGCTCCGCCCCAACAGCGTCAGCGCGAGTCAAGCCTGTTGGCCGAGTTCAGCCGCGACCTGACCCAGGCCGCTCTCGACGGGCAACTCGATCCGCTCGTAGGCCGCGACGGCGAACTCGAGCGCGTCGTTCAGATCCTCTGCCGCCGCACCAAGAACAACCCGGTTCTGATCGGCGAGCCCGGAGTGGGCAAGACCGCCATCGTCGAAGGCCTTGCGCAGCGCATCGCCGACGGCGAAGTGCCCAGCTTCCTGGCCGACAAGCGTGTGCTCGGCCTCGATCTTTCGCTGATTGTGGCCGGAACCAAGTACCGCGGGCAGTTTGAAGAGCGGCTCAAGACCATCATGAAAGAACTGATGGAGAATCAGAACTCGATCGTCTTTATTGATGAGCTGCACAC
>JASHVU010000335.1 GCA_030044455.1 Acidobacteriaceae bacterium
CTGCGGATGCGGCCGAACGTGGGAAGGGTGGCTTCATAAAAGCTTTGTGACGCAATCTGCATGGAGTCTGTGGAAAAGAGCCACTTTGATCAAACAGGATACCGGGTGGGGCCTAGACAGCAGGAGGCGCGCGGTTCAGAGGCCGAATTGAGACCTGCTGAAGGATGAATGCCAGGTGCGAAAATTCGGCGGCCAGCTTGGCGGGTCGACTCGAAACCAGGCAGGCAAACGGAGGGTGAAGCGATAAAGGATTGTGACTGGAGACAAGATGGTTGATTGACGGCAAATGTCCCCAACAAAGCCACGCATCGGTTTCGGCTGGAAATTGGGTAGCTATTCGATCATCGGAAGTCGAGATTACTGGAAGCAGAATCAAAATAAAGACTGTCAGCACAGCCAGCTGAATGCTGCAGATGGGTTTACGGCAAAGGAGAAAGCGTAGCCAAATTACGACCATGACTGGTGCTAACGCAGCCCAGGCGAGGTTTTGAGATGACTCCACGATGACAGTGCAGATTGTACATGAAGAAAAGATAAAGAAAACAGCAAGGAAACCTAAAGATCCGTCTGGACAGATGTCATAGATTGCATTTGCCTTGCGATTTGTGAACCAGGTCAGTCTCAGGGGTCGGGTTTATGCGAAGCCAAAACGAAGTCTTCGGAGCGGGAAAGGCCGATTTAAGCAGAGAAGAGAGATGGCCTAATGGCGGCCCGGAAGGGAAACGCGGTTTGACCCGGGCTCAGAATGTTTTTATGATGAACAAGTTGGGTCTTGCGCTGCCGCAACCGGCGGTTAAGTCCAATCAGGCTGCGCGCGGGGCGTTTGCTCTGCTGTTGCTGCCCCCTCGTTCAACGGCAGGACAGCTGACTCTGGATCAGCATATCGGGGTTCGAATCCCTGGGGGGCAGCCAATACCCACAGTTTCCCGATCTTCGGCAAATCTCTTCGAACTCTCCCCAAAAATAATTAAGACGCTGATTATAAGGTTTTTATCTAGATTTTTTGTCGCCCGTTGAGGCCCATCAGCGTGGGCTTCCAGCCAGTTTTCTCTGCGGGTATGACTGTGGGTATCGACGCCCGGAAGTTCTGGTACAAAACAAATCCGCCCTTTGGAGACTCACAGAATGGGGCTCACAATAATGGAAATCGAGAACCTAAAAACCTGGCAGCAAACCGTACAAACTGGCAGATGATGACGGGCAGTGTCTGCTCATCTCGCCAACCGGGGCAAAAACTCTGGCGCTGGCGGGACGGCCATTTTCGCAACTTCAGGATGTGGGGATGGTCACGATCAGGCTCAATGAGATTGTGCGCCGGCACGCTGACGCCACGGCGGGACCCTCGAATGGCGCGGATCATTCGCGAGCGGTGCGACGGCTGAAACAGTGAGTGGAGTAAAGAAGAGCGCAGCCGGACTCCGTGCATACGACTATGCGTCGGCCATCGCCGGAATCTGCATCGGGACGAGGAAGTTGCTGGCGAGAACATAGTCGTAAAGATGACTGAGCGGCGGTGGAGGATGAAGCTGGCGGGCGGAAACCCATCCGTTAGTATCGATCCAATGCCAGCCGTTGGCGGAGATACTTTGAATTGATTGCTCAAGGTCAATGGAACTCATCGGGTAAGCGTAGATGCGGACGTTTTGCGCCAGGAGGCGAGATAAAGCCTCAAGAAAGCTGCCGGCGAGCCTAGTGTAGCGATATTCCCAGACGCGAACCAGCAGAGATAGGCCCAGGACGAAGCGGATAGGTTCCTTTGTGTAGCGATTGACGAGAGCGGTCATGCCGTATAGTTCCCGGTCACGAAACAGCAAGACATCACCGGAATGCTTGTGAAGGATATCAATCCGCTCCAGCAGGTCTGAGGTTTCCGGGGGAGTATCCGCTTCTCTAAGCGGCATCGCAGAAACGCAAAAAAAACCGATAGGTGCAGGACCCTTTTCAGCTAACTCACCGCGGAGCTGTTGGATCCCGGAGGCCAGCATTTGACTATGGATTGCCGCGTGAGGGGAATCTACATGTTCGAACGATCCTGGCGCGAGCACGGTAGCTTTCCTGTGGAGAGCTTCGATAGGCGGCACCAGCGGACCGCTGCATGGAAAACAGACGGCTTCGGCAAGACCTGCGCTCACCAGGTGAGCCAGAATCGCGCGCTGATTCCACCCTTCGAAGGCGTCGCCACGCACTTCCGCGTAGTCAATTTCAATACGATTTTCGACGTCCTGAGCAATATGCTCGAAGAAGGATTCTTTCGCCTCTAATTGGTAGAAGACAGCATGGATCAGGTTCACGCCCATGATGCCGATAGCCTCTTGCTCAAGGGGATTAGAAGGATCCCGCAGGTTGATATGGAAAACGATGTCATTTGGTTGGCCGCCTGGCTGCGATTGGAACCGCAGGCCGACCCAACCGTGAGGCTCATTTGTTCCGGCGTAGTTGCGGGCTGAAATCGTATCGACAAAAGAGAAGAAACAAGTTCCCGATCCACGGTTTCTGTTCAATTGGTTGATGAGCTGGGCCCATTCACTGTCCAACATGTCTTCGAGGCGTTCTTTGGAAACATAACGCGCGCCGGAACCGTACAAGTCGTCGCTTACTTCCTTGTCATACGCTGAGATCGATTTAGCAACGGTCCCGGAGGCTCCTCCCACAACCAGGAACCATCGAACGACTTCCTGGCCGGCGCCAATTTCGGCAAAGGAGCCGTAACTGGTTGGATCGAGATTGATGCGAAGGGCTTTTTGATGAGTGTTGAGTTTTTCTGCTAATTCCATAAAA
>JASHVU010000336.1 GCA_030044455.1 Acidobacteriaceae bacterium
CCGGCCTGGCTGGGCCGGCTCAGCCGCAGCGCCTTCGATGCCGGCGAAATCGTAGTCATCTTCCCCGCCGCTCTGGCGTTGCCTATACTGCTTTTCTATTGGTATCGCCGCGGCAACCGCGAGGCCGGATGGCTTGTGCTTCCCAGTTTGCTGCCAACCATTACGGTCTGCCTGAACGATGCAGCCATAATTGGAGCAGCGTTCAGAATTCCGCAACTGGTATTGCTCGGCGCCGGGATTCCCATCGGCCCATTCGCAATTTATTCGTTCGAAATCGCCGACCTGCTCTTTGTTCTCGCCATCGGCGTCGTCATGTTCTTCCGCTTCACCAGCGTCAGCCGCGAACAAGCCCGTTCTGCCGCCGAGCTCGAGGCGGCGCGCGAAATCCAGCGGTACCTTATTCCGTCTCGCCTCCCCGATACCCCCGGCCTCGCCATCCAGAGCGTCTACTGTCCCGCTCGCGAAGTCGGCGGCGATTTCTTCCAGGTCCTTCCCAACCCGCGCGACAATAGCACACTGGTCGTAGTTGGCGACGTGGCCGGAAAAGGCCTCCGCGCCGGCATGCTGGCCACTCTCATCGTCGGGGCCATCCGAACCGCTTCAAAATTCACATCCGATCCTGGCCGCATCCTGGCCCTCCTCAACGAGCGTCTCCAGGGCCGCGGCCTCGTCACCTGCCTCGCCATGCGCATCGCTTCGAATGGAAACGTCGAGTTGGCCAATGCCGGCCACCTCCCGCCGTACATCGACGGCAAAGAACTGCCGCTAGACGGCGCCTTGCCGCTGGGCGCGCTGCCCGATTTTCCCTTTCCTCTTCAGCACCTCCGACTTGCCCCAGGCCAATCCATGGTCTTCGTCTCCGACGGCGTAGTCGAAGCTCAGAACCAGCAAGGCGAGCTCTTCGGTTTCGACCGCACCCGCGCGCTCAGCACCCAATCCGCTGAAGCCATCGCCCGCGCCGCCCAGCAATTCGGCCAGGAAGACGACATCACCGTCCTCACCCTCACCCCCGCCGAGGTGCTCCATGCGTAAGCGCGTTTGCACGGGCGCGATTCTGTTTCCGGCTTCTCTTTGGTTCCTCCCTATTCTGGGGGCGGCGGCGCAATCGCTCTCTGCGCAGCAGCCAGATCTGCATCGGCTTCAGCAACAGATCCCACCTGCCAATACTCCACTCAACTACCTTGGACCTCTCGTAACCGCCGTGCTTCTCTGTTCCATGGCCTCCGCCTGCTTCTGCTTATGGTGGAATGCCCGCGCACTTCGCGCCTTTCGCAGCGTCGGTCTGTACCTGCTCGCTGTCGCCTCGGTCTTCTTCATCGTCTATCTTCACAAGCCCGATTTCTGGCAACTCACGCTTTTGATCCTGACCTCCCTGCTGATGCCCGAAATGGCAGCCGACGCTCTCAGCATCCGCAAGGGGCGATGGATCTGGCTGAATCGACTTCCCTGTATCGCCACTCTGCTCCTCGCCCGGTCTCCCTTGCTGCGACTTGGATACCGGGTCACCGTCGATCTGTCTGAGCTGTTCGTTCTGGTGCTCCTTCTCATCGGGTTTCGCCGCGGCAACTCGCGCGATCGCTTTATCGCCGCGGCTCTCGCCGTCCTTTGGTTTACCCGCGCACCTCTCGATCCTCTGGTCCGCCGCTATCTGCCCATGGGCTTCCAGATCGGCGACTGGCGGTGGAATTTCGGCCCCATCGCCATGGTTCTCTTCGGGGCTGTAGCCATTGCTGTTTTCCTCCGCGAGCTCATCGAGGATCAGCGGGAAAAGCAGCGTCTTGCCGGAGAGCTGGAGGCCGGCCGCGCCATGCAGCAGGTGCTCCTGGGCGCGGAAATACCCGTCATACCGGGACTTCACATCGAGTCGGTCTACAAACCCGCCTCCGAAGTCGGAGGCGACTTCTTCCAGGTTCTGCCTGTGCCCGAAGGCGGTGTGCTGGTTGCGGTTGGCGATGTCAGCGGCAAAGGCCTGCGCGCCGCCATGACAGTCTCCACCATCCTCGGCGCGCTGCGAGCGCTGCCCGTCGCTCCGCCCGCCGAGCTGGTGCGCACCCTCAACCGTACGCTCTTCGGGCGGCTTCAGGGCGGCATGGTGACATGCTGCATTGTGCACATCGCACCCAGCGGTGCAATCACGGCAGCCAATGCCGGACACCTCGCTCCGTATCGTAACGGCGAAGAAATGGAACTCGAATCCGGCTTGCCCCTTGGTGTCACCAGCGACGTCGATTACACAGAGTCTACCTTCACACTCGTTGTTGGCGACACCCTCACGTTCGTGTCTGACGGAGTTGTCGAAGCACAGAATGAATCAGGCGAACTCTTCGGATTCGACCGCACCCGCCAGATCAGCACCCAATCCGCCGAACAGATCGCTCGCGCCGCGCAAAACTTCGGCCAGGAGGACGACATCACCGTCCTCACCCTGCAATTCGCCTCTGCCGAGGTGCTCCATGCGTAGGCTCTTTGCGCTTGCGCTCGTCTCCCTCGGCGCCTGCGTGTCGCCGCTCGCTCACGCACAATCCGCACCTGCTCCGCAGCCCGTCCTGCGCTACCAATTCGGCGACAACCGCCAGTGGGCCGATCCCGCATTCGACGACAGCGCCTGGCCCGCGATTATCAACAATCAGATTCCCCAGCCGCCCTTCCGCTCCGACGGGTATCTCTGGATCCGCGCCCGCATTCTCGTCCCTGCCGGTCTTGCCGGTATGCTCGGCATCCAGTTGTTTGCACCCCAGGCGTATCCCGGGGTGCGGCAATTCTTCGTCAATGGTTTCTCGGTCGGGCAATATGGCGTCTTTCCATCTAACGATTCGGCCTGTCTTTCTCCCCGCTCTCTCACCTTTGCCCTTCCCGCCGGCATCGTTACCCCGGGAGATCAGGCAATCGTCGCCATGCGCGCCTGGAATCCGCCCGCTGATCGCGTCGCGTACGGCCCCTATCAGGCCGATTTCTCCATCGACCGGCTTTCTGTACTCACCACCGCCGCTCAAGCCGATCTCGACAGCGCGTTCCTCGCCATCCTGCCTTCGGCCATCCCCAGCCTGCTGCTCTTCATCCTTGGAATCACCCTGCTCGCCATCTTCCGCCGCGCTGCCACTCGCGACCTCCAGTTCACCACCATCTGGCTCATCACCCTGCCCCTTTTCTTGATCCTCGAAGACCTTCAAGTCGCCAGACTTTTGCCGGCCCTCACAACCCACGAATGGAGTTTTCTCTACACCGTCATTGTGATCCCCGGATTCTGGGTCACGCCCGAGCTTCTTTGGACCGTATTCCGCTTTCGCGATCGCGTAGTCCGCGGCTTTGCCCATGCCACCTGGATCGTCTTCCTCGTCGCGGGTAACCTTGTTTCATTGCCTCGCCATCCGGTTCCCTGGATCCCCTGGCTCATCTCCATCTCGCTGGGCTCGCTCCATCTTTTTAACGTCATCTGCCTGGGCGCGGATCTTTGGGCGCTCTTTGTCTCTCGCCACAACCGCGTCATCGCCGCGGGCTTCAGCCTCATCAACATCACCTACCTGCTCGCCCTCGCCGGAATTCCGCTGACCCTGCACATCGGTCCGGTCGCGTTCCAGAGCCAGGTTGCCGGATTCGTCGTCGCCGGCCTCACCATCACCATCATGCTGGTCCGCCGCGCCCTCATTGGCTGGCGAGCTGGCGAGCAACTCCGCTCCGAACTGGCCGCCGCACGGGAAATCCAGCAGCAGCTCGTACCCATTTCCCTTCCCGCCATCGCTGGATGCTCCCTCCAGGCTGCCTATATGCCTGCGGCCGAGGTCGGCGGCGATTTTTACCAGGTCCTTCCACGGCCCGATGGCTCAACCCTCCTGGTCATCGGCGATGTCAGCGGCAAAGGGCTGCAAGCGGCGATGAAAGGCGCGCTTGCTCTGGGCGCTCTCAGAGCGCTCGCCTCGGAAATGCTCAACCCAGTCGGCCTCCTCGCACGCCTCAATCGCGAACTCTGCTCCACCGGCCACGACGGCTTCATCACTTGTCTCTGCGCGGAGATGTCTGTCGGCGGACAGCTCACCATCGCCAACGCCGGTCACCTCGCACCCTACCGCAACGGCGAGGAATTGAGTATCGAATCCGGCCTACCCCTCGGCATCGCGCCGGATGCCGCCTACGCCGAAACCACAATCCACGTGGCCCCCGCCGACCAACTCACCTTCCTCTCCGACGGCGTTGTCGAAGCGCAGAATGCGCAAGGTGAGCTCTTCGGTTTCGGCCGCACCGCGGCCATCTCCACCCAGCCAGCCGAATCCATCGCCCGCGCGGCGCAGGCCCACGGCCAGCAAGACGACATCACCGTGCTCACGCTCACCTTCGTGACGGCAGAGGTATTTAATGCCTAATCATCGAGAGAGTCCCGTCGCGCCACTTGTGCGGAGGTTCGCGCGAAGCGTTGCCACCTTGCTGGTACCCTTTGCGCTGACGGCGAAGGTCGCGGCGGCGACCACAGGCGCGAGCGTGTATCTTCGCATCTATCTTGCACACCACCCACAGCCCGACTTCCTCGACGGATTCCTCGTGCTCGCGGTTTTGCTTGCCGCGATGTCGATGGCCTGCCTGATCGTGTGGCTGAATGCGCGGCAGGTCTCAGTTTTCCGCACCATGGCGGGCTATCTGTTTGCCATTGCAGTGGTGGATTTGGTCGATTTCCGCAGTCTTTCGTGGGAGTGGATCCCGGTGATTACCGCCTGCCTGTTCTCTTTCGAATTGTTTGCGGAGGCGCTGCGGGTTCCCAAGCATATCTGGATTTGGCTGCCGCGCCTCTTTTGGGCTGGCGCACTGGTCGTTGGATTGTTTGACCGCGGAACCTGGGACCGCGAAGCGGCCATAGAACTGTGGTCGATGCACCTGACGCTGTATCCAACCTTGCTTCTCATTCTTATTGGGGTGCTGCGTGGCGGCCGACGTGAACGATTGATTGCCATTCCGCTGCTCATCACCGACCTTGCTTATCTCCCGACGCTCTCGGAGGTGCAACGACATCTCCATGTTCCCTTCGGAATCGTTATCTTCGGCTGGTTGTGGCAATGGGGCGAAGCGACGCAGATCCTGCTTTGCGCCATTGTCTTCGCGATCTTCGTTCGAGAATTAGTTGTCGACCAGAAAGCGAGAATCCGGCTGGAGAGTGAGGTCGAAGCGGCGCGCAGCGTCCAACAGGTTCTCGTTCCCGAAGAGAGCCCATCGATCCCCGGCTTCGCAATCGAAGCAGTTTACCGCCCGGCCGGCGAGGTTGGCGGAGACTTTTACCAGATCGTCCCCACACCCACCGGCGGCGTGCTCGCAGTCATTGGCGACGTGAGTGGCAAGGGCTTGCCGGCGGCGATGACTGTCTCTTTGCTCGTGGGCACCTTCCGTACCCTCGCCCATTACACGCTGATCCCCGGCGAAATTCTGGGTGCCATGAACCAGCGCATGATCGGCCGTAACAACAGAGGGTTCACCACCTGCCTCGTTCTACGCATCGATGCCGACGGCGTCCTCACCGCGGCCAATGCGGGCCATCTGGCTCCCTTTATCGATGGAAATGAGATCGGGCTGGAAAACGGTCTGCCGTTGGGCCTGGCATCTCAATCGGAATACCTGGAGACGCGGCTTTTGTTGCCGCCTGGCGCCCGAATCACTCTGCTGACCGACGGCGTCGTCGAAGCCCAGGTCGCCTCCGGCGAGCTCTTCGGCTTCGACCGCACCTGCGCCATCAGCACCCAATCCGCCGAAGCCATTGCGGCCGCCGCCCAGCGATACGGCCAGCAGGATGACATCACCGTCCTCACCCTCATCATCACCCCTGCCGAGGTGCTCCATGCGTGACGATTCGCCGCAGACGGTTGCGCCGCCGAAAGTAGCGCCGATCTCCTGGTCGTCTGTCGCGCAGGTTTCCCTACCCGCGCCCCTCTGCGCCACCCTCTTGATCCTCGCCCTTCCAATCGCGATCTGCGCCCAGTCCATCCAGACCATCCCGCCCCGGCAGTGCGTTTGGCGGGCCGGCGACAACCCCGCCTGGGCCGCACCCAGCTTCGACGACTCAGCCTGGCAGCCCTTTTCTGCACCGAACTCGCAATCCCTCGGGCCACACACCTGGGTCCGCTGCCACATCGATCCCGTCGTCTTCGCCCAATCGGAGAGTCCTGCAGTCCAGATTCGCCTCGGCGCCGCTTATCAGGTCTTCCTCAACGGCTCGCTCATCGCCCGCAAGGGAAATCTCCGCAGCGGCAACTTCGGCCTAAACCTGATCCGGGTCTTCCCCGTGCCGCGGTCGCTCGTCACCGGCGGGTCCAATGTCCTTGCCCTGCGCATCACCCGCCGCTATGCCGACGTGATCGGTCTTACCGCATTCTTCCGGTTGCCCCAGGTTCGCCTCGGCGACCGATT
The DNA here is from genome assembly GCA_030044455.1 of Acidobacteriaceae bacterium. Lineage (GTDB taxonomy): Bacteria > Acidobacteriota > Terriglobia > Terriglobales > Acidobacteriaceae > Telmatobacter. The sequence continues at coordinate 6,385 of JASHVU010000336.1, forward strand.
GATCCTTAGCAATGATCGCGCCGGCCTCCTTGCCGGGCAGCTTCCTCAAAACCTCCTCACCTGTGTTCCTTTCACCGTTATCGGCATAGTCGGGGTGGTCCTGCTCGGGTTCTCGCTCTACGACCGCACCCGCATGGGGCCCATCGTGCTGTCAATCTGTTGCATTGCAGTGGGCATAATCTTTGCTAACTTGCTTTGCGGAACGATGATGGCCAATGAGCCGATATGGCTCTTTCTCGCCGTCATGTCCATCACGTCGACGGTGAGCGTCGGCACCCAGTATTGGTTCCCCTTCGCCCTCATCGGGCGGCGCATTCCACTAGCCTTCTGGCTTCCCATCGGTTTCCCGATTGTGTTTGCTCTCGGAACCTGTTGCTGGTTCTTCGTTCCACTGCCGGTGGCCCTGCGGCTGGCCGCCGTGCTTCCCGCCGCCAATCTCTCCGGAGTCTTCCTCGCAAGTGCCCCGCTGGCCGCCTTCTGGCGCTGGAGCCGGGTTCCTTCTTCAATCCGGCCTATCGCCGTGCTCTCGCTTGCCTGGGGAACAACGCAGTCCCTCTTTTTCGCCGCGCTCGCCACTGAGTTGGTTCCCATCCCCGGGATTCCAGACATCTTCAGCAGCTGGATGCTTCCTGCGTCCACCATTACGCAGTTCTTCGTCATCGCCGCCATCATCGTCCTCAATCTTCGCGATCAGCGCCAGGTGGCACTTCATCGCGCCTCGCTTGCAGGGGAGATGCTGGCCGCGCAGGAGATTCAGCGCGCGCTTGCCCCAGCCTCTACGGATACTCTGCCCGGCTTCCATATCGGCATCGCCTTCATGCCTGCGCGCGAAGTCGGCGGCGACTTCTACACCTGCGGCATCCTTCCCGGCGACCGCCAGCGCATCCTCCTCGGCGACGTCAGCGGCAAAGGCGCAGCCGCCGCCATGGCCGCGGCCGTCCTGCTCGGCGCCGTCCAGCAGCACGAGCACGATTCTCCCGCCGCCGTCCTCAAACACCTCAACCGCGTGCTCGCCGGCATGCGCCTCGGCGGATTCGCCACCTGCCTCTGCGCCGAAATTGCCGCCAACGGCGCCCTCACCCTCGCCAACGCCGGCCACCTGCCGCCCTACCGCAACGGCGAAGAAATCCAGGTCGATTCCGGCCTGCCCCTCGGCATCGCGCCCGACGCCACCTACACCGAATCCGCCATCCATCCAGCCCCCGGCGACCAGCTAACCTTCCTCTCCGACGGTGTCGTCGAAGCGCAGAATGCGCAAGGTGAGCTCTTCGGCTTCGACCGCACCCGCCAGATCAGCACCCAGTCTGCCCAAGCCATCGCACATGCCGCACAGTCCTTCGGCCAGCAGGATGATATCACCGTCCTCACCCTCGCCTTCGCTTCCGCCGAGGCGCTCCATGCATAGATTCTCCTCATACCTGCTACTCGTCCTTGGAGTCCTCACTCTGCGGATTGGGGCAACCCAGCCCGTGCCTCCCTCGCAATCCCTCGTTCGTTACCACTACGGAGACAACCCCGCCTGGGCCAATCCGAACTTCGGCGACAGCTCCTGGCCCGTTGCTCTGAATGGAGTCTGGCCGCT
>JASHVU010000337.1 GCA_030044455.1 Acidobacteriaceae bacterium
GTTGATAATGCGTCCATGGCTGCATTCCAGCATTGACCGTCCGAATACCTGGCACGCGCGCAGCGTGCCCGTAAGGTTGGTATTGATGATGTTGTTCCACTCCTCCTCGCCGATGTCGATGGTCGGCGTGCGCTTGATGATTCCCGCGCAGTTCACCAGGATATCGACCTTGCCGAATTTCTCGAGCGTGGCGGCGAGCAGCCGATCGAGCGAGCCGCGATCGCAGACGTCTGAAGGCATGCGCAGAGTTTGTCGGCCGAGCGACTCGATCTCGGTTGCGGTTTCATTCACCTGTTGCTCGCGTCTTGCGGACGCAATGACGTTTGCGCCCGCCTCGGCGAGTCCTAGGCTCAATGCGCGGCCAATTCCAGAGGTGCCTCCGGTGACGACCGCGGTCTTTCCTTCAAGGCTGAAAATCTTGCTGGTCATGATTTCTCCAGAAAAACGTCCTGAATCGAGGTTCGTGCGATCCCACCCTTGCGACAAAAACAAATACGTCGCAAGGATGGTGCACCATCAGTCTCGCTCTTAAAGCCGGCTCTTGTGCGCCCACAATCCCAGTCCAGGGTTTGCAACAAAAAAAACCTCCTCGCTGCCGACCTTGTTCCAGCCGTGGTTGAGCTTGGCTGGATCGTAGCGCTCGAGCATCGTTTTCAATTCGCCGTAGCCGTAGCCCACTCCTTCAATCTCTTTGCGCGAGAGATTTCCTGGGCACCATGTGATCTTGAATCTGCCTTCGGAACTGGCATGAATCAAATGCGCGGCAGCGCCTAACTCGGCAGCCAAATCGGCGTTCTCGTTCACCAGCTTGAGAGTGTGCGGCGTGCCGTGATAGCCGTACTTGCGAATCAGCGCGTCGATGCCCTTGTCTTCGCCAAACCCGCGAACGCCTGGCGCAAGAATGATCAGCTCTGCACCGTCGGCCAGCGCCATGCGCGTGCGGTAGACGGCCTTGTTGCCGATCCACGTGGAGTGAAATTCGTGCGGATCGAGATAAACAACAGCCTTCTTGATCTGTTTCTCGACAATCTCGAAATTCACCTTTAGGCTGAGTTCGGCCGCGCGCAGAAACACTTCGCGGCCGTCGCCGATATAAAGCCCGCGCACCGCGAGGCCGCCGTCTTCACCGCGCCCCACAACGGTATGCACGTAAACGATAGGCAGATGTCTGAGGAAGTGCGATGCGGCGTAGTCGAACACGCGACGCACCGGATTCTCGGCACGGCCCATGATGCGCTCCATGCCATACACGGCGCCAAGGTAATGGCTGCGATTGATGCTCTCGCGGCCGCCGGTGCCCACCACAATGTTCTTGGTGTAGTTTGCCATGCCGATGACTTCGTGCGGCACAACCTGGCCGATCGAAAGTATCAAATCGAATCCACCGTGCGAAATGAGCCTGTTCACCTGTGCCGGCCACGCATAGTTCAGTTTGCCTTCAGACTGCTCGCGGATGAACTCGGCCGGGACCTCGCCCAGAGTCTCTACATCGGTGCGCCAGTTGTGCACGCGAAAAAGATCTTGCGGAACGCCCGCATACATGCCGGCTAGCTGCTCGGCGCGCATGGGCGTGTGCGTGCCGATGGCGGGCAGCACGGCCTTCAGCTTGTCGCCGTAGTGCTCAAAGACGAAACGCGTCAACAGTCCGGCCTGTGAGTGCTCGCGGCTCTGGTCAGGCGGCACGGCAAGAACAGCATTGCGCGGACCCAGCTTGGCGAGTGCGGCCTTCAGCAACTCGCTTAGCTGATCGTGCGAGAGCGAGGTTTGCGGGCTTCCAACTGCGCAATAGAGGCTCATGCTTTGATTTCCTCCTTTCTTTACTGGTCGATCGATGCAGGGGCCAGCCGGGGAGTAAGGCTGTGAATGATTGCGAGCGCCAGCGGGTAAGCGACGCAGGCAACCACGAAGAGAGGCACATAGCTGTTAGTGATTTTCACTATGTATCCTGTCGCCAACTGTAACAAAACTCCGCCGACAGCCCCCGACATTCCGCCAATGCCAATGACACTGCCAACAGCGGCCTTGGGGAACATGTCGGATGCGAGAGTGAACAGGTTGGCAGACCAGCCCTGATGCGCGGCGGTGGCCAGGCCCACGAAGGCCACCACGAGCCAAAGATGATGAACATACGGAGCAGCGAACACCGGAACGACGCACAGCGCGCAGATGAGCATAGCGGTTTTGCGCGACACGTTGGAGCTTTTGCCTCTCTTAAGCAGAGTGGATGAAATCCATCCGCCTGCGATACTGCCCACGGTGGAAATGCTGTACACAATCACGAGCGGAAGCCGGTTGGACGACAAGCTGAGCCCGAAGGTGGCTTGCAGGTAACGGGGCAGCCAGAACAGGTAGAACCACCAGATGGGGTCGGTCAGAAACTTGCCGATGGCAAATGCCCACGTTTCTTTGCACGGTAAGACGCGACTCCATGGGACGGTTTCGAGCTTTTCAACCGGGTCGCTGAGAATCAATTCCAATTCAGCCTTGGAAACTGAGGGATGGTTGTCGGGCCGGCGGTAATAGATGAGCCAGAAGATGAGCCAGACAATTCCGAAGGCGCCCGTAACAACAAATGCGCCACGCCAGGTGACGGCCGCTACAAGAATCGGGACCAACAGCGGCACGGCAATGTTGCCAATGTTGGCGCCGGAGTTGAAAATGCCCGTGGCCAATGCTCGTTCACGCTTTGGAAACCACTCAGCCACGGTTTTGATGCAGGCCGGAAAGTTGGCCGCCTCACCCAGACCGAGAATGAACATGGCAATGCCGAATGTGGTGACCGAAAACGCAGCGCCGGGCAGCATCGCCGCCACGCTCCAGAGACCGATTGCGATAG
>JASHVU010000338.1 GCA_030044455.1 Acidobacteriaceae bacterium
TCGCGTGCGGGAGAGGCGGCGATTCATGGAAACATTTGAAGACGCGGAAAGTTTGGGTCAAGGTCCTCCGAACTGTGACGGAGCAAACCTGCCAATGGCCAGGATCAACGGACTCGATTGGGAAGAGGTTCATGAAAACCTTTTCATTTTCCACTGGACTCCCCATCCCCCCGATGCGTAGAGTGTTTCCCGTAGCCATTTCATTCCTTCACTAGCGCCGTAGGAGCCCGCCTTGCAACTGACTTCAGTCGATTGGCTCATCATGCTGCTCTACTTCTTCTTTGTGCTGGGCATCGGCTTTGCCCTCAAGCGCTACATGAAGACGAGCAAGGACTTTTTCCAGGCCGGACGCGCACTGCCCGCCTGGATATGCGGCCTGGCCTTCATCAGCGCCAACCTGGGCGCGCAGGAAGTGATCGGCATGGGCGCCTCGGGCGCCAAGTACGGCCTCGAAACGGCGCACTTTTACGGCATCGGCGCCATCCCCGCCATGATCTTTGTGGGCATTTTCATGATGCCCTTCTACTACGGCTCAAAGGCCCGCTCGGTGCCCGAGTTCCTGCGCCTGCGCTTCGACGAGAAGACCCGCGCGCTCAACGCCTGCTCATTCGCCGTGATGACCGTCTTCAGTTCGGGCATCTCGATGTACGCCATGGCCCGGCTCATCCAGGCGCTGCACATCTTCGACTCACTGTTCCACTCCCTGGGCTGGCCGACGGATTGGATCTTCACTTTTTCCATCTGCCTCTCGGCCCTCATCGTCCTCCTTTACATCTTCCTCGGCGGACTCACCAGTGCCATTTACAACGAGGTGTTGCAGTTCTTTCTCATCATTGCGGGCTTTCTGCCGCTGGTGCTGCTGGGGTTGAAAAACGTGGGCGGATGGTCGGGTCTGAAGGCGACGCTGCCGGCCGCCTACATGCACGAGTGGAAGGGCGTGATGCACGCCAGCACCAATCCCATGGGCATTGACGCCATCGGCATCGGCATGGGCCTGGGCTTTGTGCTGGGCGCAGGCTACTGGTGTACCGATTTCCTGGTGATCCAGACGGCCATGGCCTCGAAAAACATGGAGTCGGCGCGGAAGGTGCCGCTGATCGCGGCAGTTCCGAAGATGGTGTTTCCATTCCTGGTGATTGTGCCCGGCCTTATCGCCATCAGCCTGCCCACCCCCCGCACCACCGAGTATGTGCACCAGGCGAACGGCGCCATTTACCACGAAATCAATGTGGTACCGCCGGAAGTGGAACAGGGCCACGGCCTCATCCCCGCCAAAATCAACCCGGTCACCGGCAAGCCGATGCTCGACGCCAGTGGCAAGCCGCTGCTCGACTACGACATGGCCACGCCCAACATGCTGCTGCACTACTTCCCCACCGGCATCCTCGGCCTTGGTCTCACCGCGCTGCTGGCAAGTTTTATGAGCGGCATGGCCGGCAACGTGACGGCCTTTAATACCGTTTTCACTTACGACCTCTACCAGTCCTACATTCACAAGGGCGCGAGCGATAAGCACTATATGGGCGTAGGCCGATGGGCTACAGTAGGCGGCATTCTGCTCTCGATTGCCACAGCGTTCGCGGCCATCAACTTCAACAACATTATGGACACATTGCAACTGGTGTTCAGCTTTGTCAATGCGCCGCTCTTCGCCACCTTCCTGCTGGGCATGTTCTGGAAGCGCGCCACCGGACACGGCGCCTTTGCCGGCCTCATCGCAGGCACATCGGCGGCCATGCTGCATCATGGGCTCACGCTGCCGCTCGAGGCTCACCCCGGCATCCATGGCGGATGGATCGCAGTGCTGCATCACTACCCCAGCGACATGGCGCAGAACTTTTACGGAGCCATCTGGGCTTTCATGACGAATTTTGTGATTGCAATCGTGGTGAGCCTCTTAACTAAGCCCCGGCCCGATTCTGAGCTGGTAGGGTTAGTGCGGTCGTTGACCAAGATGCCTTCGCACGAGCACCTGCCCTGGTGGAAACGGCCCGAGGCGCTGGCGGTTGCAGTGCTGGTGGGCGCAATTGCGCTGAACATTTTCTTCGCTTAGGCAAGAGCATGTTAGAGACCCGTGATTAGGTATTAAATTTGAAAGGGCACGGCTTCAGCCGTGCCGGAAACACTCAGAAACAGAACGGGGCTTTAGCCCCTGAGGGGTATTGGGCGCGGTTCCCGGCTGCCCCGTGAGAGGATGACAAAATGAGTCTCGACCTTCGCATCCCCATGGGGCTGATGTTCACGATGGTAGGAGCCATCCTTACCGCCTTCGGGCTCGCCACGCGCGAACGCGCCGATCTTTATGTCAGGAACCTGGGCATCGATGCAAACCTGTGGTGGGGCGTGGTACTGCTGGTCTTCGGCATCGTTATGTTGACGCTCGGCCGCCGCGGACAAATGCGGCTGCTCAAAGAAAGTGAGAAGAGAGCGCCCGAAGAAGAGCGCGGGCCGCGCCGCGGGCATTGATCACCCCGGTCAGGGATCAGGAATCACTGAGGCGACGAAGTTCGCATGCGCATCAAGCTTCAACTCGCCACGCCTGGCGACGTCGCCGATCTCATCGCACTGCACACATCGGTTGTTGAGCGTCTTCGCGCCGATTTTGGAGAGGGCTACTGGGTTACAAAGGCGACCGAAAAGGGCACTCTCTTCACCTTGCGCCGGGCAAGTGTTTACATCGCCCGCTATCGCAAAAAACTCATCGCCCACGTAAACCTCACAACCAGAAAACCGTGGGCGATCGATACCAAGTACTTCACTCCATGCAGGAAGCCGCTCTATATCATTGGCATGTCGGTCGATCCTTCGTTTCAACGCAGCGGAATCGGCCGCCAGTGCATCGCGGAGGCAATCGGGATCGCAAAGAAGTGGCCCGCTGACGCCATCCGCCTCGACGCCTGGGAAGAAGCAGTCGGCGCCGGCGCGTTCTACCGCAAATGCGGATTTCGCGAGGTGGGCCGCGCCACCTATCGCATTGCTCCGCTCATCTACTTCGAGATGTTGCTCTAGAACCTCACCTTCATCTTCGCAGTGCGCTTCTGCTCGATCCTCATACTTCTCTTATTCCCCACCCGGTAAACTTGAATCGAGTCAATGAAGCGACGAACAATTGAGCATTACGAGATTCAGCGCAAGCTGGGCGCCGGAGGCAGCGGCGTAGTGTACCTTGCCAACGACACCCTGCTGCAGCGCCCCGTTGTGCTCAAGATGCTGCGCGCCGGCGCGCTCACGCCACAGCAGATGCAAACCACCGTGCTGCGCGAGGCGCGCATGGCTTCGGCCATCGAACACCCCAATGTTTGCGCCATCTACGAAGTAGGCCAAAGCGGCGATGAAGGTTTCATCGCCATGCAATATGTGCCCGGCCAGTCGCTCGACAAGCTCATCGAACCCGGCCCGTCGAATCTGCAACTCGCGCTCTCGGTCGGAATCCAGATCGCCGACGGCCTGCAGGCAGCGCACATGCTGGGCATCTTTCACCGCGACCTGAAACCGCAGAACGTGATGCTCACCGACGGTGGCCTGGTAAAGATTCTCGACTTCGGCCTGGCCCGGCGACTCGCGCCCGAGGATATGCAATTCGATCCCTCCAAGACCGGCCTTGCCAAAGACGCTTCGCTGGCCGCAACCTACACCGCGCCCGGCGGCACCATCCGTTACATGGCTCCCGAGCAATTTGTTACCGGCCACTCCAGCGCGCAGTCGGACGTATGGGCTCTCGGCGTGATTCTTTACGAGCTCGCCAGCGGCCGGCATCCCTTCGCACGCCCCGATTTCGAAGACTTTCAGGCGATTCGCGCCATCCAGTTTCTCGACCCGGCCGATTTGAGCGAGATCGTTCCCGGCATCTCGCCGGAGCTGAAGAGCGTCATCGCAACCTGCCTTGAAAAAACTCCCGCTTCGCGCTATGCCTCTGCTGCCGAAGTACGCGAGGCGCTCAAAACCATCATGAAGGCGCTCCAGATCGAGACCGGCATCATCCCTGGCGAAGCTGCGGCAAATCTGCCCACCATGGCCGCCCAACCCGAGAAGCGCACCACCGGTTTCTTGTCCATGCTTGCCGAGCGGTTTCGCGAATCTACTCCCGAGAAGTCCACGCAAAACTCCCTCGTGGCGCTGCCATTCACCAACCTCGGCGCGGCCGAAGTCGCTCCGCTCTACGGATTCGCGCTGGCCGACGCAATCTCGGCGCGACTGGCACGCATTCCCGGGCTGGTGGTGCGGCCATCCAGCACTCTCATGTCGCTGCCCATCGCACAGTTGGACCCGCTTGCCGTCGGACAAAAACTGCTCACTTCGTTTGTTCTGGCCGGCAGTTTTCTACGCTCGGAAGAGGGATTCGATCTTAACTGGCAATTGCTCGATGTGGCCGCGCAGAGCCTTCGCTCGGGCGGTGCAATTCGCGTTGCGTCACTCGATCTGATTGCTGTGCAAACCGAAATTTCAAACGAAGTCTTCGCCTCGCTGCACGGCCTCAGTGCCGCAGCCAACATTGAATCCACGCAAACCGTTTCGCGGCTCACGGTGCGTGAAGGCTCGCTGCCCGGGCCCATCAGCGAACGCTATCTGCAGGCCCGCGCACTGCTCAGCTCGTTCATGGTGCGCACCAGCTCGCGCGCCGATCTTGATCGCGCGCATGCGCTCTTTACCGCGGTGACTGAAGCAGATAAGGAATTCGCGGCGGGCTGGACCGGCCTCGGCATCTCGGAGTTGCAATACGTGCGCCACGGATTCGGAGGCCAGACGCACGTTATGCGCGCACGCCGCGCTTTCGATGAAGCGCTCAAGCTCGACCCCGCATCGACTGAGGCCAATCTCTATCGCATCTACATGCTGCTCTCGCGCGGCGATAAGGAATCGGCCCGCCACGGCGTCGCCAATCTGCTCTTTAATGCCGCCAACGACTGGAATGTGCACATGGTCGCGGGCCTGGCGCTGCGCGGCGATGGGATGTATCGAGAAGCCCTGGCCGAGTTCAGCCGTGCACTCAAGCTGAACCCGTCCAATGCCGCTATCCTGTACAACCATCGCGCCCGCGTCTATCACTATCAGAACCAGATCGAGCTGGCCGGCGACGAGCTTGAGAAAGGCCTCGCGCTCGAACCACGTCATCCGCTTTTGCGCACTTCCGCCGGCTACCAGCAAATGCGCCTCGGCAATCTGCGTGCGGCCATCGAGATTCTTGAAAGCGTAATTCGCGACGATGATTCGCTGCGCATTGCCGTTCCCACGCTCGCGCTCTGCTATGTGCAAATCGGGGACCGCATGCACGCAGCCGCGCTGCTCAATGACGACACCATGACCGCGGCCGAAGCCGACAACGAAATGGCGTATCGTCTGGCCTCATACTTTGCCGTAGAAGGCGATTCGAGCGAGGCGCTGCATTGGCTCCGGCGAGCCATCTATCTTGGCAATGAAAATTATCCCTGGTTCCAGAAGAATCCAGCGTGGAATAATCTGCGCACCAATGCCGATTTTGAGCGCATTCTCGAGGATTTGAAAAAGAGTTACCGCAAGAACCAGAAGACTTGGAAGCGGCTCCTGGAGCAGTTGCCCGCGGAAGAATAGTTGAGCGAGTGAGTGCCCGAACCGAAATTTCTCGCGGTGCGCCTTCCGTGTGAGAAATGCGTCAACTAGCTCCCGCTCTCCACTCGTTCGTACGGCCGGTACACCGGTTCCCACACATACGCTTCGAGGCTGGCGCGCGCGTCGTCCATGGCATCGGCAACACCATCGGCAATCGCCTGCTTGGCCACGGACTCGCCTACAATCATCCCGGTCTTGCGCGAGTCGGCAATGGGCGGCAGCAGCGGCGCATCGGCATTTTGCCGCGCCGGCGAAAGCGATGCCAGTGTCTTTGCCGCGGCCATAATCATGTTGTCTGTCACGCGGCGCGCGCGAGCAACAAGGATGCCAAGCGCGAGCCCCGGAAAAATATAGGAGTTGTTGATCTGCGCGATCCTGTGCTTCGTTCCATTGATCTCGACCGGCGCAAACGGGCTGCCTGTTCCTACCAGCGCGCGACCGTTGGTCCAGCGCAGCAGATCGGCAGGCGCGGCCTCGCTCTTCGATGTGGGATTCGAAAGCGGAAAGATCACCGGCCGCTTTGTGTGCTTCGCCATCTCGCGCACAACCTCCTCAGTGAATGCGCCGGCTTGCGCGCTGACACCGGCCAGCACCGTGATTCCCGCATTGCGCACCACGTCAAGCAGCGAAATTGCTCCCGATCCCGATAATTTCCAGCCTGCCAAGTCTTCGCGCTTGCGTACCAGCAGCCTCTGGCTTTCGCGAATACCTTCGGCGCCTTCCACCAGCAATCCGTACCGATTAAACGCATAAATCCGCCGCCGTGCATCGGCCTCGCTTAATCCTTCTTCTTTCATAGCCGCAATCAGCAGGCCGATAATTCCAATGCCCGCCGAGCCCGCGCCAAACATGGCGATGGTCTGTTCGCGCAGCGGAATCCCGGTGGCGTCCACCGCCGCAAGCAGCGTGGCTGTGGTCACTGCCGCCGTGCCTTGAATGTCGTCGTTGAAGGTGCACAGCCGATCGCGATAACGGTCGAGCAGCCGCGCCGCATTCACTCCCGCAAAATCCTCCCACTGCAGCAGAATGTGCGGCCAGCGCCGCTCTGCCGCGCTCACAAACGCCTCAACAAAATCGTCATATTGCTGCCCGCGAATTCGTTTGTGCCGCCAGCCAATGTAGATGGGTTCGTTGAGCAGCGCTTCATTATCGGTGCCAACGTCGAGCAGCACGGGCAGGCAGTGATCCGGCGGAATGCCGCCCAGCGCCGTGTAGAGCGCCATCTTTCCGATCGGTATGCCCATGCCGCCGGCCCCCTGATCGCCTAATCCCAATATGCGCTCGCCGTCACTCACCACGATGCAGCGAATCTGGTCGTAGCGCGGATGCGCGAGAATCTGCGCGATGCGATCCTTATTGGTGTAGCTCAGAAACAGTCCGCGCGGTTTGCGCCATATCTCGCTGAAGCGCTGGCATCCTTCGCCCACCGCGGGGGTATACACAATCGGCAGCAACTCCTCGGTGTAATGCGCAATCAGCGAGTAGAAGAGCGTCTCGGTGGTGTCTTGCAACTCGCGCATAAACGCATATTTGGCAAACGGCGTCGTGAGCCCGTCAAAGGCGCGCTTGCGCCGCTCGCGCTGGTCCTCAAGCGTGCCAATATGCGGAGGCAGCAGGCCGTGCAGCGCGAAAACATCGCGCTCGGCCTCGGTAAATGCGGTGCCCTTGTTAAGTGCGGGGTTCAACAACAGGTCGAAGCCGGAGCGCGCAGTGCGCACAACAGATCCGTTGGCCGGTTTGGGTACTGGGGAATTTGTGCTCAATGGTGTGGGCTCCGGGCCGGGTAGCGCTGCGGCGAGTGCGGCGCGCGCCTGTCGTTCTCATCATAAGAAAATGCGGATTGCAGAGTTGTAAAGAGGACAGAGAAAAAGGACTCGTATGTATCTTTCAGTTGCTCCAGGGATTCATAATCGACACACCTGTTGATGAAAAATCCCGCGTGTTGCGAGAAACAATGGTGAGAGCGTGGACCAGCGCCGTAGCCGCGATCAGCGAATCACGGTAAGAACACGGATTAGGAACATGAAGCGATGCGCATCGTTTCGCAACTTCGTGATCGATGGGTAGAATGCGGCCCGCAAAAGCCGGTTCGACGTACTCGCCGAGCCATCGACGAAGCACTGCCCCCTGTCGCGGGTCGCGGCGCTCCATTTGCAATGCCCCCACCTCGAGTTCCATCAGCGTAATTGCTGACAGGAACAAGGTGTTTTCATCCTCACGCTTTGCCCAAGCAATGACGCGAGCATTTGCTTTTCCAGCGGGCGCTTTGCGCAGCTCAGAAATGACGTTTGTATCAAGCAGGAACATTATGAGAAATCCGCAGCGCGCACGATTTCATCACCGAGCCTTGGCGGTTCGAATTCGATTTCCGCGGCGTCAGGCATCGCCAGCCGTTCCACAATGTTCTTCCGCTTTCCACTCATCGCCTTGTAATCCTCAATCGTGAGAAGCACGTGTGCGGGACGGCCCCGATCCGTAATGAAGACAGGGCCCTTTTTCGCGGCTTTC